>DATLLB010000193.1:0-3824 GCA_035538075.1 Enhygromyxa sp. | reverse complement strand
GTGTTGAGCTTGAGCTCGAGCGCCTCGGCGATCTCCGGGGCCGACATGCCCTCGAGCTCGGCGAGCGTGTAGACGGCCCGGCGATCGGGTGAGAGCGAGGCGATCGCCGAGGCCACGGCGCGCAGGCGCTCGTGATCGTCGCCGCGCTCGTGGTTGTTCGGCGTGGCCCGGCGCGTCGCGGCGGTAGGCGATCAGGAAGACCTCTTGGGCGACGTCCTCGAGCGCCGCGTCAGCGACCCCGAAGCGCCGGAGGATCCGCCACACGAACGCGAAGTGCTCGCGGTAGAACTGCTCGAACCCGGCCCGATCGAGCGCTGCGTCGTCGTCGTGCGGTTGCTCGCGCGCACGGGCCAGGCTGAGGGTCGCGGCCATCCAACTGCGAGAGTGGCCGGCTTTGCGCAACTCCGTCCAGCTGGTCAGCTGGACGGAGTTGCTTCTAGATCTTGATGGCGGGGCTTCGCAGCCCCGCCCCCGTGCCGGGCGGACCCGTCACGGGTCGTCACGGGTCCCCCTCCCCGGCGGTCGCCCCTTCGGGGCTCCTCTCGCGGTGACTGGCGGACCTTCAGGGGATGCGCAGCTCCAGGTTCAGGAGCGCGCGGCCTCCGACCAGCGCCATGCTGGCGATCGTGGACTCGGCGACCACGAAGTCCCCGCGCGTGAGCGGCACGACCAGGCCGAGCTCGAGGCCGATCGCAAAGCGCTCGACGGGCACCCAGCTGAGCGCCTGACTCAGGCCGGGGGCGACCCACAGGAAGCTGCGCTCGTCCGCGTCGGAGGTCGGCGTGACCCCGCGACCGCGCACGCTGCCGAGCTCGACCCCGGGGCACAGCGGGAATTCGAGCGCGCGTGCGGTCGGCACGAAGCAGCCGCGCGCCTCGATCACCCAGGCGTCGAAGACTCCGGCCGCGCCGTTGACCTCGAGGCGCCGCGGCGTCGTCCAGCGGCCGCCCAGCTCCGCGCGCCAGCGGGGGCCGAGCAAGGCTGCACGGCCGCCGAACTGTCCGGCCACCGCCGTGACCGGTCCCCAACCAGCGCCGCCGTGCAGCGAGAGGCCGAGCTGCAGATCGTCGGGCCAGTTGGACTCGATGGCGTCGTCGCTCGATGACAGGCCGATGTTGGTTGTCGGCTCGCTCGGCGGCGGCGGCTCGGGTTCGGGCTCAGGCTCGGGTTCGGGTTTGGGCTCAGGCTCGGGTTCGGGCTCAGGCTCGGGCTCCGGCTCGCTGCTCGAGGCCACGCTCGCATGCAGGCTCGCGACCGCGACCGGATCGAGCGTGACCGCGACGATCAACGCGGTCGCGTCCGCCAGCGCCGAGCAGCTCGACGCCGTGAAGCTCCGCTGCGAGCGACCATCGGCGTCGGTCAGGCTCAAGCTCGCGCGCCACCGATCGCCCTCGACCGCGACCTCGACCTCGACCGCCAACGCGGCCTGTCCGTGCCGCTCCGGCACCCACTCGCCGATCCGCTCGCGCACGCCCTGCGCGGCGATGCGCTCGAGCAGATCAGCCCGAGTCGGACACGCGCTCGCGCCCGCGGTCGACCACGACAACGCGAGCGTCGGCGCTTCATCGTGCGGTCGCTGCACCTCCACCGGAGGCGCCCAGAGCAGCCACGCTGCGAGCAGCACCAGGACCTCCCGCTAGACCGCCCCGAACAGCTGCCGGCAGAACGGGTTGAGGAACTTGCCGTTGGGATCCTGCTGCCCGCGGATCTCCTGGAATTGACTGAAGCGCTCGCCGTAGGTCTCGAACATGTCCTGCGCGATCATATTTGTTTTCTTGCCGAGGTGTGGCTGTCCACCGTGGCGACGCAGGATGGTCTCGACCAGCGCATAGATCTCGCCGCGCTGCTGCGCGAGCGGGGTCGCCAGCTCGATGAACGCGGTCCGCCGGCCGACGCCGGGCCCGAGCAGCGCCTGCGACTGATCGGGCGTGAAGCGGAGCTCGATCACCGAGAAGAAGTTGCGCTGCTTCAGCAACGCGAGCACCTCCTCGAGGCACTCGCGGTGGCGCTCGAACGGCACGCCGAACTCGATCTCGTCGTGGCGGTAGAACAGCTGACGGCCGAACCCGCGGCTGCACGGCATGACCAGCCCGTGATCGGGGAGCAGCACGTTGGAGAGCCACGCGTCCTCGTCGACGTCGGCGAGCAGCTCGGCGACGTTGGGAAAGAACGCGCTGACGGCAAAGTCGGCCAGCTCGCTGCGCAGCTTGTGCTGCTCCCAGTGCTCGCTGATCGGCGCGGTCGAGCGGTTCCAGGTGTGCATGCGGATCGCCTCGCCCTGATCGGATCCGCTGACGTAATAGAAGCTCAGGTGCTCGTGGGCCTGCAGCAGCGCGTCGAGATCGGCCTCGGTCTGCTTGCGATCGACCATCGTGGACGCCATCGCGATGTGATAGGCGTCGACCAGCGCGAACTCGGCCTCGGTCACGACCCCGCAGCAGCCGATCCCGCCGATCGCCGCGTGAAACAGCGGATCGCCGCGCTCGACCGTGCGCGCGGTCCCGTCGGCCGCGACCACGCGCAGGCTCAGCAGCTGCTCGGACATGAAGCCGTGATCGCGGCCGCTGCCGTGCAGATCGCTGGCGATCACCCCGCCCACGCTCTGCGTGTCGGTCGAGCCGAGCAGCGGGAAGCCGAGCTTCGCGTCCCACAGCGCCTCGCACAGATCCCGCAGGCGAATGCCCGCCTGCACGCGCACGGTCTTGGCCGCGACGTTCAGCTCGAGGATGCGGTCGTAGTCGTCGAGCGAGATCATCGTGTCGTCGGACCACGCCCCGGCGTTGAAGCTGTGGCCACCACCGACGACCCGCACCAGTCGCTCGGCCTTGCTGACCATCTCGGACAGCTCCTCTTCGCTCGCCGGGTAGAGGAAGTGCTGCGGCCGGACCACGAGGTCGGCCGACCAGTTGCGCCACTCGCCGTCGCGCTCACGACCCTCGTGCTCGGAGTCGCCGGTCGCGATGTAGAGCCCGCCGTGGACCACGTCGAAGACCTTGGTGCGCATGCGATCGCCGAGCCGATCGAAGAAGCCGCGTAGACCGGTGGTCTGCCGCAGGTGCTCGCGCACGGCCTTGCTGACGTCGGCGAGCCCAGCCTCGGCGGCCAGCTCGAGCACCGCTTCGGGCTTCCAGATCGCCACGCGCTCGTGCAGCGCGTCGAGCTGCGCGTGCAAGGCCGCGAGCTGCTCCTCGCGGATGAAGCCGGCCGCGAAGCGAGTCCCGGCCGCGACGACGAACGCCCGACAAAGATCGCGGGCCATGTCGACCAGCTCCGCGCGATCGGGGTGCTCGCTCAGCTCCGGCGCCGAGGCGAGCATGGCCTCGAACATCGCGTTCGCGCGCTCGGGCTGCTCTCCGAGCGTGATCATCGTCCACGGTCGCTGCTTGGTCGACGCCAACCAAAACCGCAGGTCGCCGACGTCGAGCTCGGCCATCTCGCCGGTCGTCGCTGCGACCGCCGGCGCGTCGAGATGCCGGGCTTGCAGACGCTCGTCGACGGCGGCTCGCTCGTCGGGCGTCAGCGCGAGGTAAGCGGGGTGCTGACGAAGTTGCTCGAGTTTCATCTCATGGCGTTCGAGCCGGGCCTTCCATTCTATCGCTTTTGTGTCATGGAAGGTGAGTGCGCATCCTGTTTCCGCTGCCGTCCCGCGGCTTCGACCCCACCGAATCCTCGGTCCCGTGGAAGCGGTTGATCGATGCCGGCCACGAGGTCGTGTTCGCGACCCCCGACGGGCGCCCTTCGGCCGCCGATCCACGCATCCTGAGCGGCCGCGGGTTTGGGCCTTTTCGCTATTGGCTGCGCGCGCGTCCGCACGCGCGCGAGCT
>DATLLB010000192.1:0-35936 GCA_035538075.1 Enhygromyxa sp. | reverse complement strand
TTCGACACCAGCACCTGCACCGATTGTGGAAACGACTTGGTCGACGGCGACGAGGAGTGCGACGGCTCCGACCTCGGCGACTCCGCGACCTGCTTCGACCTCAACCTCGGCACCATGTCCGAGCCGCTCGGCTGCAACGACGACTGCACCTACGACTTCGGCCAGTGCAGCGGCTGCGGTGACGCGGTCATCACCGAGCCCGAGCAGTGCGAGCCGGCCGGTCCGCTGCTCGACAAGGACGACATCGGCGACGCGACCTGCCAGTCGATCGGCTTCGACGACGGCGAGCTGTCCTGCGCGGCCAGCTGCACCTTCGAGACCACCAACTGCTACAACTGCGGCGACGCGGTCCAGCAGGGCAACGAGCAGTGCGACGGTGCCGACTTCGCCGATCTGAGCTGCGCGGACTTCATGGCGGCCAACATGGCGCCGTTCGACTCGGGCTCGCTGACCTGCCTCGACGAGTGCACGATCGACACCAGCAACTGCTCGCTGTGTGGCGACGGCGTGGTCTCGGGCGCCGAGGTCTGCGAGCCCGGCGTGATGCAGGGCGAGACCTGCACCAGCCAGGGCTTCGACGACGGCAACCTCAGCTGCTTGGCCGACTGCTCCGGCTACGACACCTCGGAGTGCACCGACTGCGGCGACGGCCAGGTCGAGGGCAACGAGCAGTGCGACGGCAACAACCTCGACGGCAACACCTGCATCAACCTCGGGTTCCCCGGCGGCGGCAATCTCAGCTGCACCAACACCTGCACGCTCAACACCAGCATGTGCAGCAACGAGTTCTGCGGCGACGGCATCAGGAACGGCAACGACGAGTGCGACTGCGGTAACCAGGGAGCCAACTGCACCGCCGGCCAGCTCGGCAACGAGACCTGTGCAACGCAGGGCTACGACGGCGGCACCCTGGCCTGCTTCAGCCCCAACAACTGCCAGTACGACACCTCGGCCTGCTACTTCTGTGGCGACGGCGTGGTCAACCCCGGCGAGTCGTGCGACGGCGGCAACTTGAACGGCCAGACCTGCGTCAGCCAGGGCTTCAACGGCGGCGGCACGCTCTCGTGCAACGCCTCGTGCGGGTTCAACACCGCGCAGTGCATCTCGATCCCCAACCCCTACTCGGTCTGCGTCAACCCGAACCAGGCGATCACTGGCGCGGGCCCGGGCATCAACAACCCGTCGATCATCAACATCCCGGTCGCGGGCACGGTCACCGATGTCAACATGTCGATCAACGCCCTGCACACCTGGCCGGGCGATCTCGACTTCCGCCTCATTCACGGCGGCGTGACGCGCTACGTGATCGACAACGCCGGTCAGCCGGCCAGCACCTACGGCTGCTCGACGCCCAACGTCGCCGTGACGCTCGACGACGAGGGCGGTGGTGGTACGGTCGAGAACGTCTGTGCCGCGGTCTCGCCGGGCATCTTCAGCCCGCCGAGCCGGACCCCCAACCAGGCGCTCAACGGGTTCGACAACCTGAACATGCAGGGCAACTGGAACCTGGTCATCGACGACTCCTTCGCGGCAGCCGACAACGGCACGCTCACGCAGTGGTGCGTGACCATCAGCTGGCAGTAGCGGTCGGCTCGCCGCTCCGCCGCTGAAAATTTGCCACCCCCGCCGACTTGGCGGAGGGTGGCTTCATGCGTCGGCGCGACGCCGGGCATGCCTTGACGTCCAGACGGGGCCGGCGCCGCGGCTTCGTGGTAAAGACTTGCAATGCCGACCAAGACCACGGGCCTGCGTGAACTCGCTGAGCGGGTCATCACAGCCAGTCCCGGGGATTCGCTCGGCTTGCGTTACGACCTCGAGACTCAGCTCGCGCTGATCGAGGCGACCGTCGAGGAGTTCTCGCGGTCCCTCGACCTGGCGCAGCTCGAGCGGTGGAGGCTGCTGGTCGAGAGCGTCGAGCAAGGCTTCGACTCGCGCTCGCAATCCCCAGAGCTGCGCGCCTTGGTTCGTACGCATCGGCTGCTGCTCGACACCGCCGGCAAGCTCATGGAGCGCCGTCAGTCTGCGTCGCCGGATCCGGAGCTCATGGCGGAGGGCCGCTGAGGTCGACGCCGAACCGAGCGTAGACGCGAGCGATGACGGTGAGCGCGGACGTGAGTGCTGCCTCATCGTCGAGATCGAAGACCTCACCGCCCGCAAAGCCAAAGCTCATGTAGAGAGCGCGCAGGCGGTCGTCCCAAGGATCGTTCGTGAGTCGTTGGAATCCCAGCGCGCGGAACAAGCAAAGACTGACGTGAAGTAGACGCATGACCAGCACCGAGTTGCCAATCTCGGGCCCGGTGTCACCCCACTCGATATCGGCGATGTCGACGTTTCCCTTGCTGGCGCGCAGAATCAGATGAGCCGTTCCGAGCGGGCGGATCTCGACCGCAAGGAGCAGCCGTCGCACGCCCTCACCGGTTCCCACAAACCAGGCCGTTTCTGCGTCTGTCTCGTATTCGATGGATTCGAGGTCCCGTCCACGATCGCCGGTGAGATTCAGGAGGTACTGTTCGAAGTCGTTCGCCAACCGAGTGAACACGTCCTCGGGGTCCGGCGAAGGAGCGGCAACGATGCCGAGAATGGAAGTCAGCTTCGCGTCGATGGCACCCACATCTGCCTCTTCCCCGCTTCTGTCGTGGGTCTAGCGAATACTCCAAAATTTTGCCACCCCCGCCGACTTGGCGGAGGGTGGCTTCATGCGTCGCAGCCTGCTCGCCGTCCTCGGCTTGGCCACCATCGCAGTGGCGCTGGCCGGTCCGCCGCGGTCGGCTTGGGCCGGACCACGAGCCTATGTGGTCAAGCCCGGCGACACGCTGTGGGAGCTGGCGGCAGACAGCGGCTGCACGATCGACCAGCTGCGCAAGCTCAACGAGCTGGGGCCTGACGAACCGCTGGTGGTCGGACGGGAGCTCGACCTCTCGGCTTGCGCGAGCGCCAAGCAAGGTGCGAGCGGCAAGCGCTACAAGGTCGTCAGCGGCGACAACCTCGCGAGCATCGCCCGACGGCACGGCACGACCGTCGACGAGCTGCGACGGCTCAACGATCTCGACGGCAGCCTGATCCGCGTGGGCCAGGAGCTGAAGGTGCCGGGCGAGGCCACGCGATCGATCCGCCTGCTGACCGGGCAGAGCCGCGGGACCCCGGGCCACGGCTGGCTGCACAAGCCCACCCAGCTGCCGCGCAGCAGTCATTATTACCGTCGCCGGCCCGAGCGGACCTACGCGACCGCGCACGTCGTCGATCACACGCTCAACGCGATCCACGAGGCGCGACAGAGCTTCCCCAAGGCCCATCGACTGGCGATCGGCGATCTCTCCGATCAAGACGGCGGGCCGCTCTCGGGCCACGCGTCGCATCAATCGGGTCGCGACATCGACATCGGTTTTTATTATCGCAAGGTGCCGAGCGAGTACCCCAAGGAGTTCGCCGACGCGAGCGAGGACAACCTCGACGCGGCCGCAACCTGGGCGTTGCTCGAGAGCTTCATCCGCAGCGCAGGCCAGCCGGGCGGGGTCGAGAAGGTGTTCCTCGACTACGAGGTGCAAGGCTGGCTGTACGCGGCCGCGCGCAAGGACGGCTGGTCGAAGAGCAAGCTCGCCGACGTGTTTCAGTATCCGGACGGACGCTACGCCAAGCACGGCCTCGTGCGCCACGAGCCCAACCACCGCGATCACCTGCACGTGCGCTTCACCTGCGTGCCCGACGATGCGGCCTGCAAGTGACTGCGTGAGACCAGCAACCGCCTACGGTTCCGCCACGAAACCAGGCCGCGGGAAGTGACCGCGGCAGATCTCGACCAGCGCCCGTGCCCGCGCCGGATCGACCTGGTTGCGCACCATCCCGTCGCGCTTGAGCGACGTGCCGACGATCGCCGCGTCGGCGTGCGGCAGCAGGATCGCGGCGTTCTGAGCGTCGAGCCCCGAGCCGATCACCACCGGCTTTCCGCTCGCGGCCGCGCGAACGCGACGCAGCAGCTCGACATCGACCGGCGCGCCCGTGGCCGCGCCGCTGATGATCACCGCATCGGCGAGCCCGCGATCGAGGCAGTCGTGCGTGGCCGTCTCGGGATCGACGAAGGCGAGCGGAGCCGCGTGCTTGACCAGCACGTCCGCCCAGATCTCGATCTCGGCCCCGAGCGCCGCCCGCCCGAGCGCCGCCCGATAGCGGAGCGTGCTCGCGGCCTCGCCCTCGATCAGCCCCTGGTCGGTCACGTACGCGCCCGTGTGCACGTTGACGCGGATGAAGTCGAGCTCGCACGCGGCCGCGATCCCGAGCGCCGTGTGGGCGTCGTTGCGCAGACAGTTGACGCCGACCGGCACGCCGAGCGGCTTGCAGGCCAAGCACACGCGAGCGAGCGCGGCGGCCTGGTGCGGCGGGATGCGATCGCCTGCGCTGCCCTTCACGAACGGCGCCGAGCCGAAGTTCTCGACGATCAACGCGTCCACGCCCGCCTCGACCAGCGTCTCCGCGTCGGCGCGGGCGCGATCGTAGACGGTCGTGAAGCCGCCGCTTCGATGACCGGGATCGCCGGGCAGCGCGAGCAGGTGAACGACGCCGATCAGTCCGCGGATGGGCACGAACGGCAGGCTATCTGGACCCGGCGGTATCGTCGACGAGCTTGCATCTCTCGTGCTTCCGCCGTAATCACGATGTATGTCTCGCAACGAGAGCGACCGCATCGCCCTTCAGCTCGAGCCCGAGCTGCGCGAGCTGTTCGAGGCGGCGGCGGTGGCGGCTGGCGTGACGCTCAGTGAGTTCATTCTCTCTGCGGCGCAGGTTCGTGCCGAGCGGCTGGTCGCCACGGCCCATCCAACGGCTTAGATTGAAAGCACCGCAAGCGCTCTCTGTTGCCGACCGGTGCACCAGCGCACGCTTCCGATCCACCATCCGTGCAAAGAGTCTTGGGACACCATGCGCGTGCTCGGGCCGAGCTCGCGCCACTGCCAACATTGCGAACGATCGGTGCACGACTTCAGCGCGATGTCGGAAGCGCAAGCCCGTACGCTTCTGCGCGAGCATGCCGGCCGCGTCTGCGTACGCTACCAAGTCACCGCGAGCGGCCAGCTGCTGTTCACCGATACACCCGCAACGCAGCGCTGGATTTGGGTGGCCGCGGTCGCTTCGCTGGTCGCTCTGCTCGGGCTCGGCTGTGAGAGTGCCGAAAGCTGGAGGGTCGCGCCCGCACGGCTACCTCCTGAACCACCGGCCGACCCGATCGTGATGCTCCCCGCCCCAACCCCGATCGTGGCGCTCCCCGGCTTCGAGTTGGACTTCGACTTCGAGGCCGGACCAACGATGGGTACGCCGCTGTTTGACGTCGAGGATCTCGAGCCCACACCGCTCCACAAGGTCGAACGCCGTCGAGAACGACGGCGTTCGACTCGTCACCAACCTGCAGATTAGGCCTTGCTGCGCATCCGCAGCGCCTTGAAGCGCCGCGCCACCAACACGCCGCCGAGCATCCCAAACAGGTGCCCCTCCCACGAGATCCCCGGCCCGGCGAGCCCCGGGATCGCGCCGGTCAGCAGGCTACCGAACATCCACGCGACCGCGATCGAGACGATGATCGACAGCGGCTTGCGCTCATACCAGCCGCGCATCAGCACGTAGCCGAAGTAACCGAACACGACCCCGCTCGCGCCGATGTGGATCGAGCCGCTGGCTCCGACCAACCAGGTCCCGAGGCCGCCGAGCAGCATGCTGGCCACGGTCACGGCCGCGAACTCCTTGCGACTCCACAGCAGGATCACGGTGCCGAAGATCACCAGCCCGGCGGTGTTCGAGAGCAGGTGATAGAGATCGCCGTGCAGAAACGGGCTGGCGACCACGCCGATCAGACCAAACACGGTGCGCGGGTGCACGCCGAAGAGATCGAGCACGCCCGAGAACACCAGCTCGTCGACGATCTCCAGACCCCACAGCACCGCCAAGATGATGGCCATGGTCTTGGCGGCCACCTTCAGCTCCGCGAGCACGCCCCGTCGTTGTGGTGCAGGATCGGGTGAAGACCGCAGCTGCTGCATGGTCGGCAGCAACTGCCCGGACGACGGGTTATTGCAAATCGAAGCCGGACAATATTGTCAGACTGCTTCTTCGGCCGCGATGTGCTCGAGATTGCCGGCCACGAACTTGGCCGTCGAGCGCTGCGTGGCCGCGTCGAGCAGCTCCGCGCTCAGCTCGATGCGACCGACGTAATCACGACCGTCGCACAGACACGCGCCGCTGTCGTAGTTGTAGCGCACCAGTGCGAGCCTCGTTGCACGGTCGAAGTCGATCGCGTGGATCTGCGCCTCGGTCTTGCAAAACTCGTCCTCGAGCAGCCGCCACTCCGGTCGCGGCGTGTCTTGCAGCACTCGCAAGCCGCGGACGCGCGCGATGAAGTGGCCGTTGCGAAAGTACACCTCGATCGGACGATCGGCGCCCGCGAGGCTCGCCATCACCTCGTCCGGGGCCCAGTCCAATCGCTCTTGCGAGCGGAGGAAGCCTGGCGCGCTGTAGAACGCATCGAGCGACTCGAGCGACCGCCAGCTGCGACTGGCCAGCTTGGTGTTGAGCTTCGCGACCTGCTTGCGCACGCCCTTCAGCACGGCGTCGCAGCCCGGAAAGTCCTCGGCCTCGGGATAGTGCTCGCTGCGGTTGTAGACGAAGTCGACGCGGGTGCGATCGACATCGAGCCAGGTCAGCTCCATGCGCGCGTCGACGTCATCGGAGTTGTTGGGCGTGTAGCCGTAGACGTCGACCAAGGTCGTGCCGTCCTCGGCGATGGCCGGGAAGCCGCGGGTCTCGACCGCGAAGGGGCACAGACCGTCGACTTCCAGATCGTAGTCGCGGGCGACGAGCTCGAGCCGCGGCTGGCTGTTGGGATCGACCAGCCGCTCGCGCTCGGGCTGGTGCTGGAAGCCCGCGTGCGCCTCGATGCTCGGATCGGCCTCGACCAACTCCCAGCGCTCCGGCTCCGGTCCCCCGTCGGTGCAGGCCAGGACCAGGCCCAGCAAAGCGACTTCGCAAACCCTGCGCATGCCCGACCGACGCGCGAGCGCGGGCCGCTTGTTCCGCTTCACGCCGAGAATTCGCAGGCTTGGAGCGCGCTCACGGGCGGGTGATCCCGACCACAACGCGAGCGCTTCGACTGTTGCCGCCCGCACGGCCCGGCTAGGTTTCGGCCGATGTCCCGCACGGTCTTCTCTGCCCCCAGCGCGTCGAGCAGCTCCGGTCCCAACCTGCCCCCGCGCCTCGAAGGCGGGCTGCCGTTGCTCGGCCATGCGCTCGAGTTCAACCGCAACCCGGTCCGGCTGATGGAGCGCGCGCGCGTGCACTACGGCGACCTGTGCACCTTCGGGCTGCCCGGCACCGACGCGATCCTGATGACCGGGCCCAAGGCGCAGGAGAAATTCTTCCGGCTCAGCGACGACGACATCAGCCAGGCCGAGGCCTATCGCTTGATGACGCCGATCTTCGGCAAGGGCATCGCCTACGACGCGCCGCCGCCGATCATGAAAGAGCAGCTCGGCTTCTTCCACGAGGCGCTGCGCGAGGCTCGGATGAAGACCTACGCGCAGGGCTTCATCGACGAGGCCGAGGAGTACTTCGGCAGCTGGGACGACTTCGGCGTGGTCGACATGTACGACGTCGGCAACGAGCTGACCATCTACACGTCGAGCCGCTCGCTGCTCGGCACCGAGTTCCGCAAGCAGCTCTCGGGCGAGTTCGCCGAGCTCTACGCCGAGCTCGAGGGGGGCCTGAGCGCGCTCGCGTTCCTGGCCCCCAACCTGCCGACGCCGGCCTTCCGCAGGCGCGACAAGGCTCGCGCGCGCATGGTCGAGCTGATCACCAAGATCGTCGAGGATCGTCGCAACCGCGGCGTGGTCGGTGACGACATGCTGCAGAGCCTGATGGAGGCCAGCTACAAGGACGGCCGCAAGCTCAGCGAGGAGGAGATCACCGGCCTGTTGCTGACGATCATGTTCGCCGGCCACCACACCAGCGGCGTGACCTTCTCGTGGACCGGCATCTTGCTCGCGCGCCACCCCGAGTGGGTCGCGGAGCTGCGCGCCGAACAGACCGCCCTGCTCGGCGATCGCAGCGAGCTGACGCTCGATGACCTGCGCGCGATGCCGAAGCTCGAGGCCACGATCAAGGAGGTGCTGCGCATGTATCCGCCGATCATCGTGATGATGCGCAAGGTCGTGAACGACTTCACCTTCGGCGGCTACGACTTCCCGCATGGCAGCATGATCTTCGCGGCGCCGGCGGTCTCGCACTACATCCCCGAGGTGTTCCCCGAGCCGCACAAATTCGACCCGACGCGCTTCATGGATCCGCGCAACGAAGACAAGAAGAACCCGATGGCCTGGATCCCGTTCGGGGCCGGGCGCCATCGCTGCATGGGCATCGTGTTCGCACAGCTGCAGCTGCGCGCGCTGTGGAGCCACCTGCTCCGCCACTTCGACTTCGAGACCGTCGAGGGCGACGTGTACGAGCCCGACTACTCGCGGCTGCTGGTCGGCCCCCGCCACCCGTGCCGACTGCGTTATCGTCGGAGGCGCGCCCGCACGGCCGTCGCGGCGTGAGGTCACATGTCCCGCTTCTCCGTCGTGCTGTCTGGTGGTGGCTGCAAGGCGTTTTGGTCGATCGGTGCGCTCGACGTGCTCGAGCAGCACGTGCCGCCGATCGATCACTGGGCGGGCGTGAGCGCGGGCGCGGCGATGGCCATCTCGCGCGTGGCGGGTCGCTTCGAGCACACGTTCTCGCGCTTCCTCGAGTCGGTCCGCGCCAATCGACGCAACTTCTACCCGGGCCGCGCGCTGCGACGGCGGCGGCCGTTCCCGCACGAGTTCATCTACCGGGACGCGGTCCGCTTTCTGCTGCGTGGCGAGGGCTTCGAGCGCGTCCGCGACGGCGCGCCCGTGCACATCCTGCTCAGCTACGTGGACGCCGGGCGTCCGTTCGTGCCGACCGCTTGGCCGGCCGTGCAGGCGTTCATCGATCGTCGACGTCGCCACGTGCTGCATGGACCCGAGGCGCTGCCGCCGGGCATCGGCACCGAGGTCGTGTGCTCGCGCGAGGCCGAGGGCGTCGAGCAGCTGATCGACTGGACCTTGATGTCCTCGACGATCCCCCCGATCACGCCGATCCGCAGCATGGCCGGGCGCCGCTATCTCGACGGTGGGTTGATCGACAATGTGCCGATCCGAGCGCTGCCTCGCGAGGCGCGGGCGGACGGATCGAAGATCCTGTGCCTGGTCAGCCACCACGTCCCGGTACCGCGCGCGCCCATGCGTACGGCCGAGGGCGCCGAGGTGCTCTATCTGTCGGCACTCGATGATCTACCCGTGCGGGTGTGGGATTATACCTCGCCGGAGCGAGTGCACGCGGCGATCAAGCTCGGCCGCCGCGACGGCGCCACGCTGCTCGAGCGAGTGACCCGCTTCGTCCAAGAATCGCCCACGAAACAGGCGCAGACCGGCTGAACCCCTGTAAGCGGGCGTAAACTGGCACGCTGGCGGTGTCGAACCGAGTCGCCATGCCCAAGCCCGCCAAGCCTCTTGTCGCGCTCGCCCTCGGCTCTTTGGTCGGCTGTGGGGCGCTGGGCTGTGGACCCGGAGCGATCGCCAGCGACGGGAGCAGCTTCGGCGACGGCTCGGGCACGGCCGACGAGGACGTCGGCGACTCGAGCACGAGCATGTCGGATCCGCCGAACCCCTCGACCGGCACCACGCTCGACACCTCGAGCGACGACTCGTCGGAGACCGACACCGAGAACGACACCGAGACCGACACCGAGACCGGCGCGGACGACTGGACCGATCCCGAGACCGAGACCGACACCGACGAACCCACGCCCGAGCCGATCGACGCCGACTGCACGCGCGTGTGGACGCACGTCGATCCGCAGCAGTCCCACGGCCACATCGGCGCCACGCCGATCGGCCCGGGCCCCGACGGCGGCATCGTCAGCGTGACCCCGATCTTGACCTCGGCCGACGGCGTCAACGTCGACGCCCGCATCCGCAGCTGGTCACCGAGCGGCGAGCTCCTGTGGGACGAGCAGATCTCGTGGGCCGATCACCGCGACGATCCGCTCGCGTTGCTGACCGACGAACTCGACGACGTGTACTTGGCCGGCCGCATCAACGCCAACACCTTCGAGGATGCGATGGTCTCCAAGCTCGACGGCGCGAGCGGAGAGCTGATGTGGACCTTCCTGCGCGGCGCGACCGGCGGGTACTCGTCGATCGCCTATAACGGCGCCGCGCTGGTGGTCGCGGGCATGATTGGCGAGATCGGGCTCGAGCTCGTGGCGCTGGAGCCCGACACGGGCGCGGAGCTGTGGAGCTCCGATCCGCGAGCAACCAGCGAAGTCCATGCAGCGCGCGGGCTGGTGATCGGCGACGGCAGCGTCGACCTGCTGGTCCGGCAGTTCGACTCGCTCGAGATCCTGCGCTTCGATCCACCCTCGGGCGCGCCGTCGACTCTCGTCAGCTTGCCGATGCCGCTGCAGGACGTCGGCGGCACACCGCAGGATCTCGAGCGCTTCGGCGACCACTCGCTCGCCGCGCTCTACAACCTCGGATCGAGCTCGTTCCTGGCGATCGTCGATCACCAGAGCGGCGAGGTGCTCGACTCGCTCGAGATCGGCGGCTTCGCGAACGCGAGCTGGGCGATTGCGACCGAGCTGGTCGAGCTGCCGGGCGGCACAGGCCTGGGCATCGCGGGCATGGTCGAGGTCGACTTCGAGACCCACACGTTCGTGCTGCGACTCGACGCGGAGCTGAACCAGATCTGCGCGGGTTTGCTGACCGAGGACGACCTCGAGCTCGCATGGCCGCCGGAGCTGCGCGGCTTGGTCGTCGGTGAGGATGGGGCGCTCTACACCGGCAGCTACGTGGTCACGTCGCGGCGACACGTGTTCGCGCGCTGGGATTGATCGCCGCGGTGATCATCCGATTCGTCCGGCCTGCTCCGCGCCGAGGTGACGCAGCGTGTCCTCGTGCCCGCGCTCGGCCTCGACCAGCACGACCGGCTTGCCCTTGCCCAGCCACGCGCGCAGATCATGGACGGTCGGCGCGTTGTCGGACGAGTAAGCCAGCGCGCCTGCGAGCCCGCCGAGCAGGCCCGAGAGCGCGACGCAGAGCGCGAGCGTCTCGGCCGGCGCGGGGATCGGGCGGCCATTGTTGGTCAGCACCCAGAATCCGGCGGCCAGGGTCAGGACCGAGAGCAGCCCGACGATGACGCCACCGACGACGGCGCCCATGCGCGCTGCGGTCATGCGCAGCGGAATGATGTGATGCGAGAGCCGCCGCGGGCTCCGTAGCACCTCGACTCGCCCCGCGCCGCCAATCCGTCGGCGGACCGCTTCCGAAGCCTTGCGAGCGAGGGTATGATCGGTGAATCGCGCGTAGGTGATCGACATGACGCGTCTCCTGTTTTGGGGTGACAATCGGAATACCGAATGTCACGTCAATGGTGGTTGCTGTGATGCTTTGCGGAACTCGGTTTCATGAATTCAATCGTTAGCGATCAAGCCTAGCGAGGCCCCGCGAGCCGACAAGTGCCCCATGCAGCCACACCCCACGGCGTACGAGGACTTTGATCGTTCGCCAGCTTTGGAGCAAATCGGGCAAATTCAGCGGTTTACCGCCAGTCCCGGCGACGCGGAGCAAACGCAGCAATTGCTCGCGGTGCCGCCGCGTCAGTTGTGAATGCATACGCGTTCACAAAGAGACCTCGAACGTAATTGACGGTGTGGCCATTTGCGACGCAGCGGGTCGCAAAATGAGCATCGCGCGGCGGTCACGAGCCCTTCATGATTCGAGGATCTCGAACAGCGCTACGCGGTCGCCATCATAGGCAGCCCGTCGCGGCGCGATGGCAGCGGGGCTTCGATTTCGGCGAGCTAGGAAGCGCGGCCGTCAGCGACGATCGGGCCGCACCCGCGGCCGCTCGCGCGCCGCTTCGGCGACCAGGCGCGCGAGCTCCTGCCGCGCTCGCTCGGCACCGGCCGCCTCGGGGGCCTGGCTCAGCCGCTGCAACACCTTGTACGCATCGGGATAGCGACGCTCGGGATCGCGGTCGAGGTTGCGGCGCAGCACCTCGGACAGCTTCGAGCTCAGGCCGGTCACGCGGCGGCTCGAGTGCGAGATGTCGAAGCGCACGATCTCGTCCATGGTCTCGAGCTCGCTCGCAGCCTTGAAGCAGCGCTCGCCTCGAAGCATCTCCCACAGCATCACGGCGAGCGAGAACAGGTCGCTCTTCACCGTGGCCTTGCCGCTGCCGGTCACGCGCTCGGGCGCCTTGTAGGCGATGTGGCCCGCGTCGCTGCCGGTCAGCTCGGGCGCGAGCCACTTGCTCGACGCGGAGCCGAAGTCGCCGAGCACGACGTCGCCGTCGAGCGAGAGGAACACGTTGGCCGGACACAGATCGCGATGCAGGACGTCGAGGAACTCGAAGCCTTCGTCGTCGACCGCGTCGTCGTCATCGTCGTCGTCGTCGTCCTCGACCGCCGCGCTCGCGCCCTCGCCCTGCTCGGCCGCGCTGTCGTCGTCGATCGGGACCTCGAAGGAATGCACGTAGCGCAGCGCGTCGGCGAGCTGGCCGAGGATGTAGACAGCCAGCTCCTTGCTCAGCGCGCGTGGCTCGTTCTGCTCGTGCCCGAGCAGCACCGCCAGGTCGACGCCGGGCACATAGTCCATCACGAAGAAGTCGACGCCGTTTTGCGTGCCCGCGGCGCGGAGGCTGGGGATGCCCGGATGGCTGAAGCTCCGCAGCAGGTTCGCTTCATGTGCAAATTGCGCCTTGAGCATGGCGAACGCGTCGCCGTTGCCGGGCAGCAGCACCTTGGCCAGCGCCGAGGCCGGAGCGTCTTCGGGGGCGTCGTCGCGGCGGGCGAGGAACAGCCGGCTGATCGAGCTGAGCGTGGGAACCGGTTCGAGCAACCGATAGCCGCCGAGGCTGTGCAGCTCCATGCGGCCGAGTGTGCAGGCCGGCGATCGGGCTGTCCAGCGCGCCGAAGCGGCTCGCGCCTGCGCTCGGGCGAGCGGGGCCCGGCGATCCCGAACCTGCAATTTCGGGCTATGCCGGGCTCTCGGCGCGCTTCGGTGCCGGGTCGCTTTGCTGCTACAACCGCTCGGCGTGACCGGCGAGGGGAATTTTTTTGCGGGCCGCTCGGGGAGCAATTCCACCGCGCGCGCCGACCCGTCGCGCGACCCGGTCGTGATCCTCGGCGCCGGGCTCACCGGACTCTCGGCGGCATATCACCTGCGCCGCGGACCCTTCGTGTTGGTCGAACGCGAGGCGCAGGTGGGCGGACACGCGCGCAGCCATCGCGAGCAGGGCTACACGTTCGACAAGACCGGTCACTGGCTGCACCTGCGAGACGATCGCAGCAAGGCGCTGCTGACCGAGCTGTTCCCCGATCCGTCGTCGTGGGTGTCGGTCGAGCGCAAGACCAAGATCCACTCGCACGGGGTCGAGCTCGAGTATCCGTTTCAGGCCAACCTCCACGGGCTCCCGCTCGAGGTCGTGCACGAGTGCTTGGTCGGCCTGCTCGAGGCCCAGGCCGCGGCCGCGCGAGGCGAGCGGTGGGCCGTCGATCCGCGGACCTTCGAGGAGTATGCGATCGCCCGGTTCGGTCGCGGCATCGCCCAGCACTTCTTCGTGCCCTACAACTCCAAGCTCTGGGGCATGCACCCCAACCAGCTCGCGTTCGACTGGGTGCGTCGCTTCGTGCCCGAGCCCGACGCGGCGCAGGTGATCGCGGGGGCGATCGGGCTGCGCCAGACCGGGCTCGGCTACAACGTGCACTTTCAGTATCCGCGCGACGGCGGGATCGATGCGCTGCCGGAGGCGCTGCGCGTGCGCGTCGAGGCGCGTGGTGATGGTGAGCTGCGGATGGGCTGCGACGTCGAGGAGATCGATCCGGGGAACAGGTGGGTGAAGCTTGCGGGCGCGCCGGACTGGCTCGGGTATGAAGCTTTGATCTCGACGATTCCGCTGCCGGAGCTGATCGCCCGGATCCCGAGCGCGCCTGCGGCCGTGCGCGAAGCCGCGGCGGCACTCCGGTGGATCCGCTGGCGCTACCTCGACATCGCCACCAAGACGCCAGTGCCCGCCGACTGGCACTGGGTCTATGTGCCCGAGCCACGCTTCCCGTTCTTTCGCGTGGGCGTCTACTCCAACGCGGTCGCGAGCATGGCCCCGCCCGGCGCGGGAGGGCTCTACGTCGAGCTGTCGGAGCGCGAGCGCGAGCCGGATCTCCCGGCCATCGCCCGCGCGCTGGTCGAGATTGGCGCGCTCGCGTCCGTCGACGACATTCACTTTTCTCGCACCCGCGACATCGAGTACGCCTACGTGGTGTTCGACGAGGACCACGCGCGAGCGACCGCGACGATCATGCGCTGGCTCGCGCAGGTCGGCGTGCGCTCGTGCGGTCGCTACGGCGCGTGGATCTACAACTCGATGGAAGACAGCGTGCTCTCGGGCCTCGCCGCGGCCCGCTGGGCCGATGGTGACGCCGACGAGGCGGCCGCGACCGAAGCGGTCGCGCGACGTGAAGCTCTGCAAAAATGACCGACGAAATGCGACAGGACGAGGACGACGAGGCGGGCCCCGAGCTCAGCGTCGTGATCCCGATCTACAACGAGGAGTCGATCCTCGAGGCCAGCGTGTCCGAGCTGATCGCCGAGCTCGAGCGAGCTGGGCTCGAATTCGAGATCGTGCTGGCCGAGAACGGCAGCCGCGATCGCACGGTCGCGATCGCCGAGCAGCTGGCCGAGCGCTTCCCGGCGCACCTGCGGTGGTTCTCGTATCCCGAGCCGAACTACGGCGGGGCGCTGCGCGAGGGCATCTTTCGCGCGCGCGGGCGCTTCGTGATCTGCGAGGAGATCGACCTGTGCAACGTCGACTTCCACCTGCGCGCGCTCGAGCTGCTGCGTCGTGACGAGGCCGATCTGGTGATCGGCAGCAAGGCGATGGCCGGCGCACGAGCGGGCGCTGATCGTGTGCGCCGGGCCGGGACCAAGGTCTACAACAAGCTGCTGCGGGTCACGCTCGGCTTCTCGGGCACCGACACGCACGGGCTCAAGGCGATGCGGCGATCGGTGCTCGCGCCCGTGGTCGCGCGCTGCATCGTCGACTACGACGTGTTCGCGTCGGAGCTGGTCATTCGAGCCGAGCGCGAGGGGCTGCGGGTGCTGGAGATCCCGGTCGAGATCGCTGAGAAGCGGGCGCCGTCGATCAACCTGGCCAAGCGAGTGCCGCGGGTGCTCGGCAACCTCGGGCGGCTGATGGTCTCGATTCATCTGGGCAAGGACGTGTCTGAGCTCGATCCGCGGCGGAGGAAGAACTAGATGTCGACCCTGGTCAGCCTCGATCTCGATGACCTCTCCGCGTACGAGGCCATCCACGGGCTCGAGCCCGGCTCGCGTCGCGGGCTCGCGCTCGAGCGCTGGTTGCCGCGCTTCCTCGACGTGTTCGCCAAGCTCGACGTGCGCGCGACCATCTTCGTGATCGGCAGCGACCTCGAGCACGACCTGCAGACGCACGGACGCGGGGCCGCGCTGCTGCGCCGAGCGCTGGCGGAAGGGCACGAGCTGGCCAACCACTCGCACGCGCACGCCTATGACTTTCACACCTGGTCGAGCGATCGCATCGCCGAGGATCTGCGTCGCTGCGACTCGCTGCTGCGCGAGCTCGGGGCGCGACCGAAGGGCTTTCGCGCGCCCGGCTACACGCACGATCGCACGATGCTGATGCAGGCGGCGGCGCTCGGCTACACCTACGACAGCTCGCTGCTGCCCTCGCCTGCCTATTATCTGGGCAAGCTCGGCGTGCTCGGGCTCCGCCGGCTCCGCGGGCGCCGATCGGCCTCGCAGACGGGCGGCGCCCGCAGCTTCGTGGGTCCGTCGGCGGTCCACTATCTGCCGGAGCTGGGCTTGTGGGAGGTGCCAATCTCGGTGAGCCGAACATTGCGCCTGCCGTTGATCGGTACGTTCTTGTTGGGGGATTCGGCGCCGATGTTGGGCAAGCTGACGGCCGAGGCGCTGCGCCTGGAGGCCGCCAACACGCGCCACCTCCATCTCGAATTGCATGCGATCGATCTCGCCGATCCTGCGGCGGACGAGCTCGACGATGCATTGATCAAACATCAGCGCGAGCTGGCCACGCCGCTCGAGCGGCGATTGTCGCGATTGACGGAGCTGCTCGAGGGTCGCGGCGGCGCCGTACCGATCGCGCGTGCGCTGGCCCGCCACATGCGATAGCGGCGGGCGGCCCGGCCACCGATTGGCGATCGGGCGTTGACGATTGCGTGGGTGACATTGGCTTGCTGCGAGACGCAATGTCGTGAACCCGCTTTGCTGCAATTTGTCTCTGGACTTTCTCGCTATCGGCTTTCTAATAACACGTGATGAATATCGGCTGGAATGCGCGCACCACCGCCTGCACTCCGATCGTGCTCGTGCTCGCGTCGGCCTGCACGGACGACGATACCAAGGCGTTCGAGACCGGCGCGGATGATGGCATCGAATCCGGCGTCACCGGCTTCGACGGCGACGAGTCCGGCGAGGTCGAGAACGACGACGACGCGATCAAGCTCGACCTCGAGGATCACCGCCCGCCCGGACCGGCGAGCGGCTGCCCCGACGGACGAGGCGGCGGCGGTGGACTGGCGGGCGAGCCGTTCAGCTACATCTGGATCTCCAATTCGCCGATCGGCACGGTCTCGAAGATCAACACCGAGACCGGCATCGAGGAGGGGCGCTACATCGCGGGTCCGGGCTTCGCCGATCCTTCGCGCACTTCGGTGAACTTGCTGGGTGATGCAGCCGTGGCCGATCGTGCGGGCGGCATCGCGAAGATCGCGGTGGTCGAGGAGCGCTGCAAAGACCTGAACGACAACGGGGTGATCGACACCTCGCAGGGACCCCAGGACGTGCGGGCGTGGGGCACCGACGAATGCGTGCTCTGGCACGTGCCGCTGCCGAGCGGAGGCCCGCTCAACAAGTGGGGGCCGCGACCGGTCGCGTGGGAGGGCGTCGGCTCCGAGGACTGCAGCAAGCCGCGCGTGTGGGTCGGCTGGCGCGACGCGACCACGGGCTTCTTTCGGCGGCTCGACGGCGAGACCGGGCAGATCTTGGACTCGGTCAGCGTGCCGTGGCCCGGCACCGAGTGGGGCCCGTACGGCGGTGCCACCAACAAGGCCGGCGACTTTTGGGTGCTCGGCTGGCAGGTCGGTCCGCTGGTGCGGATCGACGGCAGCGACACGGTCGCGCGCGTCTATCCAGTCCCGACCCCGCCCAGCGACATGCGCTGGACCTACGGCATGGCGCTCGACGCCGACGGGCACCCGTGGATCGCCGGATCGGCGACCGTCTATCACTTCAACCCCGACACCGAGCAATGGGACCTCATCCGGGTGCCGGGCGCCAACATGCGCGGGCTGATGGTCGACGCCGAGGGCCGGGCGTGGGTCGCCAACAACGGCGCCTCGTGGTTGGTCGAGATCGACACGATCAACAAGACCGTGGCCAACCCCGCGGTCCCGCTGCCGGGCGCGAGCGTTCCGGTCGGGATCTCGATCGACGCCGACGGCAAGGTCTGGGTGGTCGATCAAGGTGCGAGCATGGCCTTCAAGGTCGATCCGGACACCTACCAGACGCTGCTCACGGTCGGCGGGTTGGTGTCGCCGTACACATACTCGGACATGACCGGCGCAGGGCTGGGCCTCGTCTCCTTTCCACCGACCGAGTGACGCACCCTCGCATCGTCGCGTAGAGTCGAGCGGGTGCTGGGATCGGATCTCGAGACGCTCGAAGGTACGGGGCATGAGCCCACGACCGACTCCGAGCTCGACGCGCGCCATGATCTCGAGGAGCCCGAGGAGCCCGGTCGGATCGGGCGGCATGTGGTCATCGAGCGGCTCGGCGCGGGTGGGATGGGGGTGGTCTATGCGGCGTACGATCCCGAGCTCGATCGCAAGCTCGCGATCAAGTTGATCCGTGCGAGCGGTCGCGACAACCGACGCGCGCAGGCCCGAATGATCCGCGAGGCCCAGGCGATGGCCAAGGTCACGCACCCGAACGTGATCGCGATCTACGATGTCGGGACCTTCGCCGGGCAGGTCTACATCGCGATGGAATTCGTGGCCGGGCGCAGCCTCGATCGCTGGGTGGCTTCGCTCGAGCAGCCGCTGCGCGAGCGCTGGCGATCGATCCTGTCGGTTCATGCCGAGGCCGGTCGCGGGCTCGCGGCGGCGCACGAAGCCGGGCTCGTGCATCGCGACTTCAAGCCGGCCAACGTGCTGGTCGGCGACGACGGGCGCGTGCGGGTGTGTGACTTCGGGCTCGCTCGCGCGAGTCGGCCGCGTGAGCACGGCTCCGCGGCGCTGGTCGAGCTCGACGTCGACGTCGATCTGCACGACACGGCCACGCTCGACGGGTCCGGGCCGCGATCGGGCTCGCTCGACGACGAGCTGACCGAGGTCGGCGCGCTGATCGGGACGCCGGCCTACATGCCGCCGGAGCGGCTCGCGGGCGAGCACACCGACGCGCGCGGCGATCAGTTCAGCTTCTGCGTCACGCTGTGGGAGTCGCTCTACGGTCGGCGGCCCTACGCCGGCGCCACGCTGCCCGAGCTGTTCGACTCGCTGCTCGCGGGTCGGCGCAGCGAGCCCGAGGCGGAGCGGCGCGCGGCCGTGCCCGATTGGTTGCACGAGGCGTTGCTGCGCGGCTGTGCTCGCGATCCCGAGCAGCGCTTCCCCGACATGCGTGCGCTGCTGGCCGCGCTCGAGCCCCCGGTCGCGCCGCAGCGACGCGGGGCGGCGCTGGCCTTTGCGATCGCCGGGGTCGCGCTGGTCGTCGCGAGTGCGTGGAGCTTCGCTCGCTCGAGCGAGCCGAGCCTGTGCTCGGGCTACGCCGCGCGGCTCGACGGGATCTGGGACGACGATCGCAAGGCCACGCTCGCGCACAGCTTCGCCGGATCGCAGCTTCGCTACGCCGAGCGCAGCGCGGACCAGGTGATCGCGGCGATCGACGCGTGGACGGGCGACTGGGTGGCGCAGCGCACCGACGCGTGCGAGGCCACCCACGCGCGCGGCGAGCAGTCGGCCGAGCTGCTCGACCTGCGCATGGCGTGCTTCGATCGTCGACTGGCCGAGCTCGATGCGTTGATCGGCGTGCTCGAGGCCGGCGGCGAGACGGTGGTCGAACACGCGGTCGCGAGCGTGGCCTCGCTCGACGGCCTCGCTGGCTGTGCCGACGCCGAGCGACTCCGCAACGCGCCGCGCGAGCCCGAGGACGAGCAGCTGCGCGCGCGTACGAGCGAGCTCGACGGTGCGCTGACCAAGCTCGCGGCCCTGACCACGGCCGGCCGCTACCTCGACGCGGTGCGCGAGGCCGAGGCGATCGCCGACGAGGTCGCCGCGACGCAGTGGCTGCCGCTGATCGGCCGCCATGCGCTGCTGCTCGGCCAGGCCCACGCGGAGCACGACGCGACCGAGCCTGCGCTCGCGGCCTTGATCGAGGCGCTCGCGATCGGGCGCGAGCTCGATGTTCTGCAGCTCTCGGCGCCGGCGTTGGTCGACATTCTGTGGACGCTGCGCCACGACGCCACGCGCGTGGGCGAGCTCGAGCGATGGATCCGGGTGGCCGAGGCCGAGGTGCGGCGGCTCGGCGATCCGCTGCTCGAGGCCCGCATGCGCATCCACATCGGTCGCGCGCGCTGGAATCAGGGTCGCTACGACGAGGCGAGCGGCGAGTTTGAGCGCGCGCTGGCGCTGCGCACCGCCGAGCTCGGGCCCGACAGCCTCGCGGTCGCCGAGGCCCGCGATGCGATCGCCGACACGCTGTGGCGCTCGGGCAAGATCGCCGAAGCACGCGCGCTGTACCTCGAGATCGCGCAGAGCTACCAGGCCGCGCTGGGCCCCGATCACCCGCAGCTAGCGATCTTGTGGAACGACATCGGCGCGACCACCTGGTTGACCGGCGACTACGAGGGCGCGCTGCAGCACTACCGCGACGCGCTCGCGCTGCTCGAGCGCATCTACGGGCCCGACGATTGGCGGCTCGGGCAGATCGTCGGCAACATCGGAGCTTGCTACGCGATGCAGGGCCGCTACGACGAGGCGCGCCCGTACTTTCAGCGCTCGGTCGAGCTCGAGCGGGCGCGCAACGACAGCAGCGGCGAGCTGGCCATCAACCTCGAGAACCTCGCCGAGCTCGAGCTGCTCGACGGCGATCGCAACCGCGCGCGCGAGCTGTTCGACGAGGCCCACGCGCTGCGCGTGCGACTGCTCGGCGACCAACACCCCGACACTGCGCGCTCGCTGATCAAGCTCGGGCGGCTCGAGCTCGAGGCCGGTCAGGCCGCGGCCGCACGCGAGCACTACGAGCGGGCGATCGCGCTGCGCGAAGGGCTGGCGGTCCACCGCGATCTGCTCGGCGAAGCTCGCATGGGCCTCGCCGAAGCGCTCGCGCTGCTCGGCGAGCGCGAGCGGCTGCCGGAGCTGATCGCCGCTGCACAGGCTGACTACGAGGCCTCGGGAACACAGCACGCCGAGCGCGACGCCGCGATCGAAGCCACCGCGGCGCGGCTGCTCGGCGAGCCGTGAACGGCGGTGGGCCGGAGCCCGAGCGCTGTCGCTGGCGTCCTCGCAATAGTAGATTGCGCGCGATGCCGCTCGACCCTGACGACATTCGGACCCCGCCGCCACCGGCCCCTGCGCCCGAGGTCGAGCTCGAAGCGCCCGCGCCCACGCGCGCGTCGAAGCCCGAGCCGCGCTTGATCGACCGGCTCGATGATCTGCACGCCAACCAGCCCGCCGCCGCTCGAGCGATCCCCGACGGACCGGCGCCGCATCCGTTCGTGAGCCCGCTCGGTCCGCCGATCGATCACGGCACGCTCGAGCCCGACGCCGCGACCCGCAGCGCGTGGATGCAGGCGGTCTCCGAGCACACGCTCGAGCTGCTGCGCACGATCCCGCAGCGTCCAGCGGCCGGTCGCGTCGGCGCGACCGGCCATGCGCTCGCGCAGCGCCATCGCGCGCCGATCGGCGAGCAGGCGCTCGACGGCGGCATCGAGCGTGCGCTCGAGCTGATCGCCGGCTCGATGGACGCGTCGCTCGAGACCGCCGGGCCCGGCTATCTCGCGTATGTGCCCGGCGGAGGGCTCTATGCGGCCGGGCTCGCCGATCTGATCGCCGACGTCGGCAACCGCTTCACCGGCTATGCGATGGCGGCTCCGGGGTTCGTGCGGCTCGAGCAGGACGTGCTCGATTGGTTGCTGCGCGAGTTCGGCTTCGATCAGCCCGGCGCGCGCGGGCTCCTGACCACCGGCTCGTCGCTGGCCAACTTCACCGCGCTGGTCACCGCCCGTCACCATCACTTTGGTGATCGCGGCGACTACTCGCGGGCGATGGTCTACACGTCGACGCAGGCGCACCACAGCATCGCCAAGGCGGTGCGCATGGTCGGGATCCCGGCGGCGAACCTGCGGGCGGTGCAGGTCGACGAGCTGTTCCGCATGGACGTCGAGGATCTGCGCCGACAGATCGAGACCGACCGCCACCGCGGGCTGCGGCCGTTTTGCGTGATCGCGGCCGCGGGCACCACCAACACGGGCGCGGTCGATCCGATGGCCGAGATCGCCGAGCTGTGTCGCCGCGAGGATCTGTGGCTGCACGTCGATGGGGCCTACGGCGGCGCGTTCGTGCTGGCGGCGAGCGGGCGCTCGCGGCTGCGTGGGATCGCCGAGGCCGACTCGATCTGCTTCGATCCACACAAGGGCATGTTCCTGCCCTACGGCACCGGCTGCTTGCTGGTGCGCGACGGCTCGCGCCTCGCCGCGGCGCACATGGGCGAGGCCGACTATCTGCGCGACTTCGACGAGAGCAGCATGCCGAGCCCGGCCCAGCTCGGGCCCGAGCTCAGCCGTCCGTTTCGCGGCTTGCGGCTGTGGCTGCCGTTGATGCTGCACGGCGCCAAGGCCTTTCGTGACGCGCTCGAGGAGAAGCTCGCGCTCGCGCAGCTGTGCACCGAGGGGCTCGATCGTCGGATCGCCGCCGGCAAGCCGCTCGAGATCGTCGCGCGGCCGCAGCTCTCGACGGTCGCGTTTCGGCTGCGTCGCGGACCGGACGAGCGGCTCGACGACTGGAACGCGCGCAACGTCGCGTTGATGGAGCGCATCAACGGTCGCAACCGGGCGTACTTGTCGAGCACGGTGTTACCGGTGATCGACGGGCTCGCGGTGACCGTGCGGGTGTGCGTGATGAGCTTCCGGACCCACCGCGAGCGCATCGACGCGCTGCTCGAAGATCTCGACCTCGCGCTCGCCGGGACCACCGCATGAACTTCGACGATCCGATCGGGCAGGCCTTCTTGCAGCTCTACATTCCGCTGCCGCGCCAAGGTCCGGGCAGCGCCGGGGCCACGCGAGCGGTGCTGGAGTTGGTGCCCGAGCTACCCGCGGCGCCGCGCATCCTCGACGCCGGCTGTGGCAGCGGGGCGTCGACGCTGGTGCTCGCCGAGGCGCTGCCCTCGGCCTCGATCGTGGCCGTCGATGTGCTCGACCTGCTGCTCGAGCGACTCGCGACCGCCAGCAAGGCCGCGGGCGTCGACGCGCGGGTGGAGGTCCGGCGCGAGTCGATGCTCGACGTGCAAGAGCCGACCGGCAGCGTCGACCTGATCTGGTGCGAGGGAGCGATCTACACGTTCGGCATCGAGCGAGCGCTGCGCACCTGGAGGCCGTTGCTGCGCCCCAAAGGCTACGTAGTTTTTTCGGATGCCTGCTGGTGGGAGCGCGAGCGATCGCCGGAGCTGGTCGAGTTCTGGGCCACGAACTATCCCGACATGCGCGACGAAGCGGACGTGCTCGCGCTGCTCGAGCCGCTCGGCTTCACGCCCGTGGCGACGCGCCGACTCGAGCGCGAGGGCTGGCTGACCGACTACTACGAGCCGCTCGCGCGCCGCTGCGCCGAGCTGCGACCACGCGCCGATCCGATCCTCGCGCAGGTCATCGCCAACGCCGAGGCCGAGATCGCCAGCTTCCAGGCCAACCAGGATCAGTGCGGCTATACGTTCTTCGTGGCCCAGCGCGGACCTGGATGATCGCGCGGCCAGAGTGGGAGAACATGCCCGTGTCCATGGCGGCCTTCGTCAGCAACACCCTCGAGCATCAGCCCGTGTTCTCTTGGTACCGAGAGCACGCCGGCACCATCTACACGTCCGGCCATGTGGCCATCGACATCGACAGCGGCGAGTTCAGCCACGGCGATCTTCGCCACGAGGCCCGCGTCGCGCTGCGCAACTTGAGCCGCACGCTCGAGCGCGCCGGATCGAGCCTCGGCAAGGTGCTCAAGGTCACCGTGTACCTGACCGACATGCGCGAGTTCGCGTCCTTCAATCGCGTGTATGCGGAGTTCTTTCCGGGCGAGCAGGTGCCGGCGCGAATCTGCGTGGAGGTCTCGCGGCTGCCCTACGATCTGCGCGTGGCGATCGACGCGATCGCGTACGTCTAACAAAGTTGCACGGGCAAGGTGTGGATCCGGAGATGAGGTTTTACCCTCGCCGGCCTGCACGCCGCTCGAGCACGCCCGAGCGACGCAGTGGCCACGCAGCGACGCTCTACGAGAGACCGTCGACCGCAATCGCTCAGTACCCTCGCGGGCACCTCGCTACCTTAGGGCCGTTATAGTTACGTTAACCGGATACCGTCGGCCCGTGCGCGCGCAAACCTAGCCGAGCATCGCGGCGGTGCAAGAAAAAAATTGACGGCCACCGACGCGTTTGCGGGCGCGTCTCACTTCTCCGACAATCCCGGCGGTGAAGCTCTCCCGCCGGACCTGGCTGTGGACCAGCACCGCCGCGCTCGCGGCCGCCTGCGCCAAGCCTGAAGCGACCCGGCTGCCCGAGAGCGGGGCCGAGGGTGCGCGCGAGCTGACGCGCCGCGGGGCCGAGAATTTGATCGCGCTGGCCGAGCTCGGCGCGGCGATTCGCTGGTTGCACCCGAGCGATGGTGTCGCGCAGACGCAGTGGGAGCCCTTGCTGCTCGACGGCGTGCGCAGCCTCGAAGGCGCGGGCACTCGCGCGGAGCTGGTCGAGGGGCTGCGCGGGTTGTTCGGCGAGGCCGCGCCGACGGTGGTGATCTGGCGGGCGGGGGAGGACGTCGAGGGCGAGGAGCTCGAGGGGCCGGCTTGTCCGGATCCCGAGCTCGAGGCTGCGAAGACTCCGGCCGAAGCGAAGCCGACCGCCGAAGCGAAGCCGGCCGCCGAAGCGAAGCCGGCCGCCGAGGCGAAGCCGGCCGCCGAGAGCAGCGAAGCCACTGCAGAGCCGAGCGAGCCGGCCAACGAAGCGGACGCGAGCGCTCCCGTGGAAGTCACGGCCGAGCCCGAGTCTGCCGAAGCCACCCCCGAGGCGAAGCCCGAACCGCCGCCTCCACCCCCAACGCCCGAGCCGGCCAAACCCGATCCCAACGTCGCGCCCGAAGATCGCCCGCCGCTGCACGAGGCTCTGTTCACCGAAGAACAGCTCGAGATCGTGCAGTGGCACCGCCGCGGCTACGCCGATGGCCACGAGGAGGATCCCGGCTGTGCGCGACGCATCGAGCGTGCGCCCGACACCACGCACGTCTGCGTGAACCCGCGCAGGCGCAAGCGTGCCGAGCAGCTGCGCTGTGTCGGCTGCGAAGCGCCGATGGCCCAACCGCTCGCCCCCGCGGCGCCGCTGCGGATCGAGCTGCCTCGCGCGCTCGCGGCCATGGTCCCGCTCGCGCTGTGGTCACGCCACGGTCACACGCTCCCGACCGGCGACGTCCTCGACCCGGCGCCACCGTTCGGCGAGAAGCAGGCGCTCGAGTACAGCCTCGACGATCGGGCGACGCGACTGCTCGCGGTGCTTCGTACGTGGTCGCTGCTGCGCCGCTTCTACCCGCACCCGATCGGCGATCTGCGACCGCTGCTGATCACCTCGCTGTGTGCGGCCGCCGAGGATCCCTCGCCGCTCGCGTTCGGTACGACGCTCGAGACCCTGATCGCCGGCTTCGGTGATGGCAACGCGGCGCTGATCGTCGCGCGCGGCAAGGCTGCGCGTCGATTCGTGCCCCCGCTCGCGCTCGCATGGGTCGAGCAGCGCGTGGTCGTGGCCAGCTCGGCGATCGAGCAAGCACGACCCGGCGACGTGATCACGGCGATCGACGGCGAGTCGATCGACACGGTGCTCGCCGAGCAGCTGTTGCGTAGCGCGGCCGCGAGCGCGAGCCCGAGCTCGATCGCGGCGCCCTCGTGTGCGCGCGCGAGCGAGGACGGCGAGCGCGAGCTGAGCGTGCGGGTCGTCGCCGATCGCCGGGCCGATCGCCGTCCGCTGCCCGCCGACGCGCGGCCCGAGAAGCCGCTGGTCGAGCTCGAAGATCAACTCGTCTACATCGACGCCACGCGCGTTCGAAAGCTCGACCGCGCGGCCCGACGGCTGCGCCGAGCGAGCTTCGTGATCGTGGATCTGCGCGGCGAGCTGGCCGACGCGCGCGGCTCTCTGCTCGCGCACTTCCTCACCGAGCCGCGTGTGATCGCGAGCGAGCGCATGCCGACCGGTCCCGATCCCAGCGGTGCGCTGCCGCTCGCCGGCCGGCTCGAGCGGCGCGTCGAGCCCGAGCGCCCGCGACTGCGCGCGCGCCCGATCATCCTGGCCGACGCCCGCACTCGCGGTCGCGCCGAGCTCGAGCTGCTCGGCTTCGATCAGCTGGGCGCCAGCGTGATCGGCAGCGCCAGCGCAGGGGATCTCGGCGGCGTTGCGACGGCGTGGCTGCCCGGTGGTTGGCAGCTCCGCTTCACCCACAGCGAGCTGCGCAGCCCCGACGGCGCTGCGCTGCATGGTGTCGGCGTGCGCCCGACCGTGCCGATCGAGCCGAGCCGCGCGAGCCTGCGCGAGGGCAGCGATCCGCTGCTGGCCGCCGCGCTCGCGCTGGCGAAGGGATCGCTGCAGTGACGCTGACGATCCGCGTGCGCGTGCCCGGCTTCGATCCCGACGAGTTCTGGCAGACCGCCCCCGGCCGCGAGCCATGGCAGGCGATGGTCGACAAGTACACCGTGCTCGCGCAGCTTGCCGCGCTGCCCGAGCACGAGCGCGCGCCCACGCTGCGCGAGGCCGCGTCGCGCTGGCCGGGCAGCCTGCGTGAAGGCGAGCTGATCGGTCCCGAGCGCGTGGACGCCCGCGCGACCGCAGCTGCGACCGGGCTCGCGCAGCCCGAGCGCCCGCGCGCGTGCTGGACCGACGAGCCTGCGCGCGCGGTCGTGTGCTGGGCGACGTTGCACTTGCTGATCGAGGATCAACTCCGCTTCCGCGCCGCCGAACCACAGCATGCCCGCGACAGCGAGGCGTTCGCCCGCTGGATCGCAGCACGCGACGCGAGCGAGCGCTGGCCGGATCCCGCACGAATCCCCACGTTGCTGGGCCCCAAGCTGCGGGTCCGCAGCGCGTATCTGTGGCTGGCCGCCCGCGCTGGGCTCGATCTACCGAGCCTCAACGCGCTGCTGCTCGCCCGCGCGGGCCACTGGGATCGCCGACCCGACGATCCCAGCTGGTCCCATCCATCTTAGTCTGCCGCGACGGCCTCGAGCTCGATCTCGATCTTCACCGTCTCACCGACCGCCACGCCGCCGGTGTCGAGCACCGAGTTGTAGCTGACGCCGAAGTCCTTGCGGTTGATGGCCCCGTGCGCGCTGAAGCCCGTGACCGTCTGGCCCCACGGGTTCTTGGCCGTGCCGCGGAACTCCACGTCGAGCTTCACGGGCTTGGTGACGTCACGAATCGTGAGATCGCCATGCATGACATAGTCGCCCTCGCCCTTCGGCTCGATGCGGGTGCTCTTGAAGGTGATCTTCGGGTGACTCGGCGCGTCGAAGAAGTCGTTGGTGCGCAGGTGATCGTCGCGTTGGCCGTTGCCAGTGTCGATGCTGGCCACGTCGATCTCGCCCTCGAAGGTCGAGCGCGTGAAGTCGGCCGGATCGATGTGCATCGCCCCGCGGTACTGCTTGAACTGACCTCGCACCGTCGACACCATCATGTGGCGGACGGAGAAGCCGATGTGCGTGTGAACTTCGTCGATTTTCCAGGGCATGACTCTGGCAAGATGCCACCCTGGCCCCCTGGTACAAGACTCGATCGAGTGCCAGCATTAGACCGAAAATGATCCAAATGCCCGACATCGTCGAGACGACCGAGCTGCTCGCGTTCGTGCGCACGGTCGAGGCCAAGTCGCTGTCCCGCGCCGCGATCGAGCTCGGCATACCACGGGCCACGATCGGCCGTCGGCTCGCTCGGCTCGAGCAGCGGCTCGGCGTGCGACTGCTCCGACGGACCACCCGCAGCCTGACGCTGAGCGAGGCCGGCGAGCTGTTCTACCGCCACGCTCGGATCGTGCTCGAGGCCGTCGAGCAGGCCGAGGCCAGCGTGCGGCGCAGCGACGATGTCCTGCGCGGCGACGTGCGGCTGTCATCGATGCCGCTCAACGACGACTCGTTCTTCGCGATGATCACCGCATTCGCCAGGCGCCACCCCGAGGTCCGCGTGCAGGTCGACTTCTCCACCCGCATCGTCGATCTGCGCCGCGACGGCTACGACGTGGCTCTACGCGCGTCGTCGGTGATCGAGCCCGGTTTGGTCGCGCGCATCGTCGGACGGCACGAGAGCATCGCGGTGGCCTCGCCCGAGTATCTGGCCAGCATGGGCACGCCCCGCTCGGTCAAGGAGCTCCGCAAGCATCGCTGCCTGACCGGGTTCGCGCGCGGCGAGCTGCCGCAGTCGGAGTGGCCGGTCGGGCGCGGGGTCGTGCACGTCGACGGCTCGTTCTCGTCCAACGACATCATGCTCGTGCGCGACGCGGCCGTGCGCGGGCTCGGCATCGCGTTGCTGCCCAACTTCTTGGTCAGCGATCAGCTCGCCGACGGCTCGCTCGTGCACGTGCTGCCGGGCGTGCTCGGCACCCAGGTCCGGCTCGCGGTCGTGTATCTCGAGCGCGAGTTCCTGCCGCCGCAAGTGCGGGCCTTCGTCGAGGCGCTGGTCGAGTGGGCGCCTGCGCTCGAGCGCGCGGCGAGCAGGCGTCCGAGCGCGACGAGCAAGCCAACCAAATCGCGACGGCGCTGAGCGGCTCGTGATTGCGGTACGCTCGGGGGCCATGGAGATGATCGCCACCCGCTCGATCGCCGGCGCCGGCTTGTTCCTGAGCTTGGCGCTCGGTGCTTGGGTCACGTCGCGCCTGACCCTCGACATCAAGGCCACGATCGAGACCACGATGGCGCGCCGGATCTCGCCCGAGCAGGCGCAGCGGCAGGCGCTCGAGCTCGAGGCCAGCTACGCGAGCAGCGAGGCGCTCTACCAGACCCACATCGACGACGCGGTCACCGAGCACGGCGTCGCGGCGCCGAGCCGCGAGCAGTTGCTCGCGCCCAACACCTTCTTTCACGTGGCCTCACACAGCGACCCCAAGTACCTCGCGGTCGGGGCCAGCATGCGCGAGAGCGGGCTGCAGCTGCGCGTGCGCACCGAGATCATCGAGACCGAGCGCCGGGGCATGCGGACCAAGAACGAGCACACGCTGGTCGACGTCGAGAACGTCGGCAGCGTACCGCTCGCGTACTACCTCGATCTGCGCGCGCGCGAGGGCGAGTGCCAGGTCCGGGCGCTGACCCGCTTCGACGCGATGGCGCTGCTGCCCGGCGAGAAGGGTGAGATCTCGATCTGCGCGGGCAGCCACGAGGTCGAGATTCGCGACTTTCGGATCATGGAGGTCACCGAGCTCGGCGCGCTGTGGGTCAGCAAGGTGCCTGCGCTCGCGGTCGGCTACGATCACGTGGTCGCGCGCTCGCACTTCGCCGGGCCTGGCGTGCAGATGTGCGCCGAGCTGCCGGCGGCCGAGTTCGCCAATCGCATCAAGGGTGGCGAGATCGCGTGGGAGGATCTCATCGACTTCTACAGCCGCCACGACTGCGAGCACTACCGCTGGTGGCCGGGCTACAAGCGGATCGTCGAGCCGCTCGCCGCTCTGCCGGCGATTCCTTGAGTGCTTTTCGGCGATGCGCCGAAACAAAAAACGACCCGGGGGGTGCCCGGGTCGCTCGTGCTCGATTGACGGACTCAGTCCGCGCTAGGCGTAGCCGCCACCTTGCGGCGGGTACCCGCCGCCGTAGCCACCGCCTTGCGGCGGCGCTCCGTAGCCACCCTGCGGCGCGCCGTAGCCGGGCGCCCCGAGCTGGCCCTGCGGGGGCTGGCCGTACATCTGACCGGCCGGCGGTGCACCGCCGAACGCCTGGCCGCCCATCGGCGCGCCCATCATCGGCGCGCCGCCACCCTCGGAGAACACCACCGTGTTGGACAGCTGCCACTTCAACAGCTTGGCCATCAGCCAGAACATGTAGAAGCCGATCGTGACGATCGTCAGCAGGTAGCCGACCAGCACGATGACGAACAGCTCGCCACCTTCGCCGGTGAAGCGCATGCCGAGCCGCCGCCCCTCGATGGTCATCTTGGTGCTGTCGGCGTTGAACTTCAGCAGCTTGACCTGGAACCAGGCCCCGTAGATGCCGAAGGTGATCATCGTCAGCAGGTAGCCCACGATGAAGGTCACCAGCAGATCACCGCCCTGGCCGACGAAGTCGATGTCGCCGACCTGCTGGCCGTTCTTGGTGATCTTGGTGTTCGAGGCGAACCACTTGTTGATCTTGCACAGGAACCAGGGGAAGTAGATGCCGAACGTGACCAGGGTCAGCAGGTAGCCGACCAGGAAGGTCACGAACAGATCACCGCCCTGGCCGGTGAAGCTGGGCTTGTAGGTACTGCCGTCGTCGGTGGTTGCGATCGAGTTGTCGGCGTAGAACTTGGTCAGCTTGCACATGAACCACGGGGCGTAGATGCCGAACGTGATCATCGTGAGCAGGTAGCCGACCAGGAAGGTCACGAACAGCTCGCCGCCCTGGCCCTCGAACTTGAACCGCACCGTGCCCTTGGCGGTCGGTCCGAAGGTCACGCGCTCGGCGATGAAGTTGGCGAACTTGCACATGAACCATGGGCCGTAGATGCCGAACGTGATCAGCGTCAGCAGGTAGCCCACGAACAGCTGGCCGAGCAGCTCGCCGCCCGTGCCCGAGAAGTCGCCACGGACCTCGCCACCGGGCGCGGGCGCCATCGCCCCGCCGCCGTACGGCTGCGGTGCCGGGTTCATGGCCGCGCCCGCAGCTGCGAACGCACCACCAACCGGCGCCATCGAACCGCCGGGCGGCTCGCTGGGCGGCGGTGGCTTCGGCGGTCCGAAACCACCGCCAGGCGGCGAGCTCGGCGGAGGTGCTCCGAAACCACCACCGCTAGGCGGCGGCGCTCCAAATCCACCGGGCGGCGGTGCTCCGGGCGGCGGCGCTCCAAAACCACCGCCAGGCGGCGGTGCGCTCGGAGGCGGCGCTCCAAATCCACCACCGGGCGGCGGTCCGGGAGGCGCTCCGAATCCAGCCGGCGGTGCTCCCGGAGGCGGACCAGCAGGAGGAGGCGCTCCAAAACCAGCAGCCGGCGGTGCACCCGGCGGACGCGGCGGTGCCCCAGGCGGCGGCGCTCCGGGCGGGCCCGGAGGACGCGGCGGCATACCGCCCATCGCAATCATCGTCTTGCCAGCGCCCGGCCGCGCCTGCACGCCGTGGACGGCCATCAGCGTCATGACCGTCTGTCCGATCGAGAAGCCTTGGCCGGGCTGCATCGTGAACTCGGGCGTGCGCTGGCCGTTGAAGAAGGTCCCGTTGGTGCTGCCGAGATCCTTGACGCGGACGTTGCCGTTCTCGAAGTAGATCTCGGCATGACGACCCGAACTTTGCGGATCACCGAGGACGATGTCCCCGGCTTCCCGTCCGATGGTCGTTACCCGTGCATTGATGTTGCGGGTCTCGGGGGGTTTGTTGACGTACTGAATTTTGAGAACGTAGTGGGTCGACACTCACGGCCTCCGCGGTTTGGGCCGCGAGTCTCCCAACTGGGGGCATGCGGCGCAAGGGTCGTTTCGGGGCTCCGCCTGAGACCCACAGCCAAGCTATTTGGCGGCTCCCTGGGCTGCCTTGCGCTCGCGGAGCAGACGGACGAACAAGCCCAGCGACTCCACGCTCATCCACAGCAGTAGGCTCGTCAACACCACGGTGAGGCTGACCAGCAGCCACTGCTGACCGGATGCGAACTGCACCAAGTGCAGGCCCAGCGAGAACATCGTCACCGCCATCACGAACAGCATCGGGATCACCAGCGGCAGCACCGGGCGGTCGCGCTGCCAGAAGTACAGCGCCATGACCAGCAGCGTGAGCGCGGCGATCATCTGATTGCTCGCGCCGAACACTGGCCACAATGCCCACGCCGCCTCGCCGCCGTCGATGCGGATGGTCGCGAGCAGCAGCGCCGGGCCGATCGCGATCGCGGTTGCGACGTACGGGTTGGCCAGCGCGCGCACGTGGATGGCCTGGCCGATCTCCTCGATGATCAGCCGCTCGATACGAGTCGCGGTGTCGAGCGTGGTCGAGGCGAACGAGATGATCAGCACGGCCATCAGCGTCGCGGCCAGGATCGGCGTGAAGCCGAGCTCGCCGAGGAACGCCGAGCCGCCGAGCACGAACGCGGCCGCCTTGTTGCCGGACGCGTGCGCCCAGCTGTCGTAGTAGACCGACCAGCTCAGATCCTCGACCGTGATCCCGCTCGGCAGCGTGCAGAACCCCACCATCCCGATGCCGGCGACCGCGGCCATGGTCGCGACCAGGGCCAGCGCCCCCTCGCCGAGCATGCTGCCGTAGCCGATCATTCGGGCGTCGGAGAGCTTGTCGAGCTGCTTGGACGTGGTGCCCGACGAGACCAGCCCGTGAAAGCCGGAGATCGCCCCGCAGGCGACCGTCACGAACAAGAACGGGAAAATCGGCGGCGCGTCGTCACCCGACAGCCGGATCGCCGGCGCGTCGAAGTCCGGGTGCGCGACGAAGATGCCGACGAACAACAGCCCGAGCCCGACGACCAGCTGGTGACTGTTGATGTAGTCGCGCGGCTGCAGCAGCAACCAGACCGGCAGCAGGCTCGCGGCGGCCGAGTACACGAACAGGAAGATGATCCACGTGAGCCGCTCGTGCTCCTGCGGGATCCCGATCTGCTCGAGCTCGAACGGCGCGTACGTGCCGATCCACACCGACGCGTAGAGGATCACCAGCGCGACCAACGAGGGGATCAGCGCCGGCATCCGCTTCTTGTAGAGCAGCCAGCCGATCACCAGCGCGACCACGGTCCCGACGTTGGTCGGCAGCACCGACGTCGGAACCTGCTCGAACAGATCGGCGATCGCCATCGCGAAGACCGCGAGCACCAACCAGCTCAGCACCATGATGAAGCACAGGAACATCAGGCGGACGCGCCCGCTCACGACCTTGGCCGCGACGTCGCCGATCGACCGGCCCTTCTCGCGCGCGCTGATCACCAGCGCGCCGTAGTCGTGCACTGCACCCATGAACACGGTGCCGAGCACCACCCACAGCAGCGCGGGCAGCCAACCCCAATACGCGGCCACGCACGGGCCAATGATCGGCGCGGCGCCTGCGATTGATGTGAAGTGGTGACCAAACAGGATCGGCCGCTTGGTCGGCACGAAGTCGACCCCGTCCTCGAATTCGTGCGCAGGCGTGCGAAAGCCCGGATCCTCGTCCTGGAAGATGCGCCGGCCGATGAAGCGGGCGTAGAAGCGGTAGCCCAGCACGAAGACCAGCAACGCGAGGGCGGTCACGAGGGCGGCCATGCGCGGCAGTTTCTCGCCGATCTCTCCGGTTGGGAAGCGCGGTACCATGCCGCGCCCATGCCCACGCTGGTCATGATCTCCAACAAGCGGCCCGAGCAGGGGCTGAGCAAGGCGGAGCGGTGGGTGCGTGGGATCTTCGTGGCCGCCTACGTCGCGTTCACCGTCGCGATGTTCGCCAACTTCGAGTTCCAGATCGCCGGCGTGGTGTTCAGCGTACCGCGCCTGTTCTGGACGGTGGGCCTGCCGTTGCTGCCGATCGGGATCGTGATCGCCGGCTTCTACCCGTGGCGCAAGGTCTGTCCGCTCGCGTTCTGGGGCAGCCTCGGGCGCAAGCTCGACAGCGTGCTCGCCAAGCGCGGCGGCGGTGAGGCGAGCGACAACAAGGCCGACAAGAAGGGCAAGGGCGAGAAGAAGGGCAAGCCCGTGCAGCGGGTGCCCGCGTGGGCCGAAGCCTGGTACCCGATGATCGCGTTGACGCTGCTGGCGATCGCGTTGGTCGGTCGCTTGCTGCTCACGAACGGCGACGGCGTCGCGCTCGGGATCCTGATGGTCGCGCTCGGACTCGGCGCTGCGCTGGTCAACTGGCGCTACACCGGCAAGACGTGGTGCAACTTCGTGTGCCCGGTCTCGATCGTCGAGCGCATCTACACCGAGCCCAACTCGCTACGGCTCGAGCACAACTCGCAGTGTCAGAAGTGCACCGCTTGCAAGAAGAACTGCCCCGACATCGACCAGGAGAACTCCTACTGGAAAGACGTCGGCGAGCGGGCCAAGCGGATGGCCTACTTCTCGTTCCCCGGCCTGGTGCTGGCCTTCTACACCTACTTCTGGCTGCGCGCGGGCGACTGGGACGCGTACTTCGGTGGCGGTTGGACGCGGCAGCCGGTCACCGTCGAGCTGCTGACCGGGCCGGGCCTGTTCTTCGCCCCGTGGCTGCCGGCCTACGCCGCCGCGCCGCTCTCGGTCGCCGCGTTCATGCTCGCCAGCTTCGGGGTGTTCTGGGCGATCGACAAGCTGCTCGCGCGCTGGGTCAGCGACGAAGAGCTCCGCACCCACCGGATGTTCACGATCGCTGCGTTCACGGCCTTCAACATCTTCTATCTGTTCGCCGGCGCGCCGACGCTGCGCAAGATCCCCCATGGTCCGCAGGTGCTGGCGTTCGTGGTCCCGCTGGTCGCGACCATGTTCCTGGTCAAGCGCTGGAAACGGTCGCGCAAGGACTTCATGGAGGAGCGCTCGGCCAAGAGCCTGCTGCGCAAGTGGAAGTTCAAGGATCCGCCGCCCGACGATCCGGCCGGCGTGTTCGCCTACTTCAAGGCCCAGGAGGCCGCCGAGGAGCAGCAGCTGTCGGTCTATCGCGAGAGCGTGCGGCAGGTCTACAGCGAGGGCACCGTGCACAAGCAGGAGCTGCAGCTGCTCGAGATGCTGCGTGGCCAGCTCAACGTCAGCGAGGCCCAGCACCGCAAGATCCTCGAGGAGCTGCGCGCCGACCCGAGCAAGGTCGTGAGCGCCGAAGAGGAGCTGCAGCTGCAGGGCTACCGCGAGGCCCTGACCGCCGCGATGCTGCGCAACGCCGACGAGCTGGAGCTGCGACGGCTGCGACGCGAGTACGCGATCGATCGCGCCACGCACGATCGCATCGCCAACGAGCTGCGAGGCGATCGCAGCCCGATGCTCGAGCGCATCCGCGAGAACCTGGCCCGCATTCAGGAGCTGCGCGAGCAGCTGTTGATCCCGCTCGCCCCGCTGCGCGCGTCGGGCAGCTTCGAGCTGGCGCTGTTCGTGATCGAGCGGATGCAGCAGCGCGCGCTCATGCGAGTGCTCGAGGCGCTACCGCTGACCGTGTCGGGGGCCCGGCGCACCGAGGAGCTGCGCAAGGTCGCCTCGGCGCTGACCCACAGCGATCCCGAGCAGCGCGAGCAGGCGATCGGGCAGCTGCATGGCCTGGTCGACGCCAGCATCTTCGAGCCGATCGCCGCGGTGATTCGCGATCCGCGGCCGCACGCCAAGCCCGATGGCGCGCCGGATCGAGCGAGCTTCGAGAAGGCGGTCGAGCGCATGCTCGCCGACGCCGATCCTTATCTACGCGCGGGCGCGATCCAGGCCGTCGGCCACCTGCGCCTCGACAAGCTGCGCGCGGCCGTGGTCGCGGCGATCGCCGACGAAGAGCCGCTGGTCCGCGAGACCTTGGTCTACGCCTCGTTGCGCGCGCCCGGCCTGCTGACGCCGACCGAGCTCGAGCCGCTGCTCGAGGATGACGACCCGCAGATCCGTCGAGCCGCGCGCGAGGCCATCGAGGCGCTCGCCGAGCCCGAGCGCATCCCCGAGGCCAACCCGATCCGCGTGGTCGAGGGCCGCACGCTGCCGCCGATCCCCGACGACGCCTTCTCGGCGCTCGCGAGCGCCGACAAGCTGTTGTTCCTGCGCTGCGTGCCGCTGTTCGAGCAGCTCGATCCCGAGGACCTGCACGAGATCTGTCGCATCGCTCGCGAGCGCACGGTCCCCAACACCGGGGCGATCTGCGTGCAGGGTGAAGGCACCGATGATCTGTACGTGTTGATCTCCGGCACCGCGGCGGTGACCGTCGCGACCGCGCGCACGAGCTTGGTGCTGCGGCCGGGGGACGAGGCCGATCCCAACCTCGTCCGCGGTGAGAAAGAGGTCGCGCTGCTGGGCCCCGGCGACGTCGTCGGCGAGCTCGCGGCCATCGATCAGAGCCCGCGCAGCGCCAGCGTGCGCCCGAAGGACGGACCGGTGCGGCTGCTCGAGATCCGCGGCGAGGACTTCCGCAGGCGGGTCGTCCAGCGTAAGGACGTCGCGCCCAAGCTGATGGCCACACTGTCGAGGCGGCTCCGCGAGACCCTCGCCAAGGTCCGCTGATCGAGGCTGGCAGTGGACGACGACGCTCCTTCGGTCGCAACCCGCTTGGCGCTCGAGCTCGAGCGATCCGCCGAGTTCGTCGACGAAGGTAGCTTCGACATCGACGCGAGCCGAGCTCTCGACAAGCTCGCGCGCTTTCAGCTCGCCGATCCGCGTCGCTACGTGCTGCGCCTCGCCGAAGCCGGGTTACTCGCGCGCGCGTCTCGGCTGCGCTTCGATGTCGGAGGCGGGAGCGTGAGCGTGGCTTTCGACCGAGATCGCGATCCAGTGGTCATTCC
>DATLLB010000191.1:0-24117 GCA_035538075.1 Enhygromyxa sp. | reverse complement strand
GCTCGCTAGCCAGCCGCTGCAGCTCCGCCGCGCGCGAGGAGGCGGTCCAGCGCGCGAGCTCGGTGCGGATTAGCAGGTGGCGCTGGCGATCACGAAGCTCGCGTTCGGCCACGCGCCCGAGCGCGACGCTGATGTTGACGAGCAACGAGTCGAGTCGCGCGCGGGCTTGGGGGGCCGGACGCGCGGCGAGGAATTCGATGCCGCCGACGACCTCGGACTCCGAGAGGATCGGGATCGCGTGATAGTGGTTGAGCCCGAGCTGGCGGGCGGCCTCGCGTCGGCGGAAATTGGGGCAGTCGGCGATGTCGTGGAGCGAGTGCGGGACCAGGCCGAAGCACAGGGGGCCGAGCCCGTCGGCGTCGTCCATCGTCTCGGTCGCCGCTCGAAAGGCGCCGTGGATGGCCGGATCTTCGAGGTACCAGATGTCGAGCGGCTGCGTGGTTGGCAAGCGCTCGTGGGTCACGGTGAACGCATGGCCGATCGGCCAGCGCATGAATTCACAGACCATCTGCGTCACCTCGTTCAGCACTGCGCTGAGCGAGGTCGACTCGTTGGCGGCCTCGGAGACGGCGTGGACGAGCACGAACTCGTCGCGATGGCGTTCGACGGCCTCACGGATGTGCGCGAGCCGAGGGCTCGGACGCGGATCGTGGATCATGCTTCTTCCGTGGTCGACTCACCCGGATCGGCGTCGAGCCGATCGAGGCGCCGGTACAAGGTCCGGCGCGCGAGGCCCAGCACTTGTGCGGCCTGAGTCTTGTTGCCCTTGACCGCGCGCAGGACCCGACGAATGTAGCGGCTCTCGAGCTCGGCCAGCGTCGGCAGCTCCGACGGATCGTCGGCGCCGATGACCAGCTCGCCGCGCTCGTAACGGCTGATCTTGTCGGGTAGGTCGGCGACGGTGATCTCGTCGTAGCGCGCCAGCGCGACCGCACGCTCCATGCAGTTCTCGAGCTCGCGGACGTTGCCCGGCCAGTCGTAGGGCAGCAGCTTCTCGGCGACGTTGGCCCCGAGCCGCTTGACCGACTTGACGTTGCGCGAGGCGATGCTGTCGAGGAAGTGCTGGGCGAGCAGCAGGATGTCGGTCCCGCGGGCGCGCAGCGGCGGCACGTGGATGTTGACCACGTTGATGCGATAGAAGAGGTCTTCGCGGAAGCGGTGCTCCTCGACCTCGGCCTCGAGGTCGCGGTTGGTCGCGGTGATGATGCGCGCGTCGTACTCGACCAGCTGATCACCGCCGACCGGACGGATCTTCCGCTCCTGCACCGCGCGCAGCAGCTTGGGCTGCATCTCGATCGGCAGCTCGCCAATCTCGTCGAGGAACAGGGTGCCGCGATTGGCCTGCAGGAACAGACCTTCACGCGAGCGCCGAGCGTCGGTGAAGGCACCGCGCACGTGTCCGAACAGCTCGCTCTCGAGCAGCTGTGGCGGCATCGCAGCGCAATTGACGGCCACGAACGGACCCTCCGCGCGCGCGCTCTGCCGATGCAGCTCGCGTGCGACCAGCTCCTTGCCCACGCCGCTCTCACCGGTGACGAGCACCGGCGCGTCGGAGTCGGCGACGCGCTCGATCATCGACTGCACGCGCTTGATCGACGGGCTCTCGCCGATCATCGTGGTCGGCTCGCTGCGGTGCAGCACTCGCTGCAGGCGACGAACCTCGGTCTCGAGCTCGGCGTGGCGCAGCGCTCGATCGAGCCGATGCAGCAGCCGCTGCACGTCGATCGGCTTGGTCACGAAGTCGTGCGCTCCGGCTCGCAGCGCCGAGATCGCCATCTCCATGCTGGCCTGCCCGGTCATCACGATCACCGGGACATCGGGTTGGCCCTCGCGTACGCGCGTGCACAACTCGATGCCGGACATGCCGGTCATGTGGATGTCGGTCAGCAGCGCGTCGAAGCGCTGCGACTCCAAAGCCGCGAGTGCAGACTGAGCATCAGTCCGCGCCTCGGCTTGGTGTCCGTGAGAGCTGAGGTTGGCCCTGAGCAACTCGCAAGTGTCAGGATCATCGTCGACGATCAATACGTGGCCATACATGGCGCCTCGACCATATCACGGCCGCTGCCGTCGACGAGAGCATGGATATTTGGTGTGTCAGCCCGACTCACCGTGTCGAGGAAGACGCCGGCGTCGAACTACTCCCGGCGTCATCATCGGCGGCGCGGCGGCGTGAACGATTGATCGTCGTACTCTGGCGTAAATCTGGTCCAGAACAGCGGTAGCAGGATCGATTGCTCATTCGCGGTCGCGTCTGGAGCGGCTGATCTCCAGCGCGTGCGACGGCCCTCGGATCGGAAATGTGCGTGAGCCCGTCGTCGCCGATTGTGTCAGCGCGCGAGTATTTGTGACCCACGAGAACCCGGCGAGGCCGGCGGCGCGCTGAAACGTGCCAGTGGGCCGAACCTGGAATGTTTTGCAACGCGAGTAAGGTGGCGAAAAGATCAGTTGGCGGCCGCGACCAAGCTGGAGGCGAGCGCGAGCGCTCCAGCGGCGCCGATCAGCATGGCGACCGCGATGGCGAGCGCGAGCGACCACTTGCGCTTGCTCGCCGGTCGCCGGAGCGGCTGCGGCCGCGCGCACGTGTTGGTCTCGAGCGCCGGCCTCGAACCCAGCGGCGCGCGCTCGAAGCTGCCAGAGCACAACACCGGCCCACCCGGCGCGATGGCTCGCAAGGCGGCGGCGAGCTGATCGATGGTGGCGAAGCGCTGCTCGGGCTGCTTGGCGAGCGCGCGCGCGTAGACGGGCTCGAGCGCGGCGGGGATCAGCACGTTCGGCGGCAGCAGCGAACGGAGCGTGGGCGCGGGCTCGTAGATCTGTGCGGCGAGCATCGCGGACGAAGTCGCGGCGCGAAAGGGCAGCGAGCCGGTCAACATCTCGCCGAGCAGCAACCCGGCGGCATAGATGTCGCTGCGCTGATCGACTCGCTCGCCCCGCGCCTGCTCGGGCGACATGTACTCGGGCGTGCCGACGATCTGATCGTCGAGCGTGAGCCGCTCGCTGCGAGGCTCGTCGATCGCAGCCGCGATGCCGAAGTCGACCAAGCAGATCGACTCGTGACCGTCGACGACGATCTTGAAGCAATTGGAAGGCTTGAGATCGCGGTGGACGACGCCGGCCGCATGCACGGCTCCGAGCCCGGCGCAGATCTGCAGCATCAGCTCGCGCGCGCGCGGCCACGGGAGCGCGGGCAGGCGCGCGAGCGTGCAGCCGAGATCCTCACCTTCGAGCAGCTCCATCACTAAATAGATCAGGCCGGTGTCGCTGGTCCCGTAGTCGAGCACCTCGACGACGTTGGGGTGATGGATGCGACCGTGGAGCCGCGCCTCGCGTGAGAATCGAGCCAGCAGCAGCGGGTGGCCGCTGCAGTCCGCCGACAGGATCTTGAGCGCGACCGGACGATCGACATTCAGATCGTGCGCGGCGTAGACCGAGGCCATGCCGCCGCGACCCAGCGCTCGCTCGACGCGATAGCGGTCGGCGACCAGCACGGCGTCGAGCTGACCGGCAGCGAGCCGCTCGAGATCATCGTGCGTCGCCTCGGCGAGCGGCCGGGGACTCCGCCGCGTCGTGCCGGGCTCCGAAGCGCTCGCAGGATCGTGGAGCTCGGCGGAAGGGCGGCGAACGTCGTGCACTCCACCGCGGAGGCTGCAATGAGCATGCCGCGAGATCGCAGTGGCGCGGCGAGCCGGCTCTAGATTGGTACGTCGCCTGCACGGGTTGGGGACGGTGCTCGCGAGCCAAGGGATGAGCCGCAATGGAGCCCGGATGCGAGCCGCCGCGATGACCGGCCGTGACGAATCGACACGTCGCGCTCGGCCGCGACGGCGCGCGCGGGTGGGCTCAACACCAGCGCGCAGAGACGCCAGAAAGCGACAACGACATGAACCCAGCACAAGCAGCACGACAGACACCCAGTGAGCAGCCGGCCGCCAACGTCGAGGTGAAACGCGACCAGCCGCGCGGCGACGAGCCGATGCGCGAGGCTGGATCGGACCGCGATGAGGAGCACGCCGAGCTCGACGAGTCGGACTACGAACAAGAGGATGAGCTCGACGAGGAGCGGGACATCGAGCAGATGGCGATCCGCGTGCTCTCGCGTGCGCGTCAGCGGATTCGTGAGCAGCCGCTGACCGCGGCGACCGGCGCCTTCATCGTCGGCTTCGCGCTCGGCAACGGGGTCCCGAAATTCCTCGCGCGCGCAGGCATCGCGATCGGTCTGCGCATGGTCATGCAGCGCATGTTCGAGCGCGCCGAGATGTTCGAGCACGACGCGTGAGTGTGTTTTTCATCCATTCAAACAGGCAAACAAAGGAGACCCTATGAACCTCGAAAATCTCACCAACATGTCTCGCATGGATCTGCTGCGATCAATTGGGCTCGCGCCGCGCGTGACCGACTACATCCTCCCGGCGCTCGGTATCTTCGCGGCCGGGGCCGTGCTTGGGGCCGGCACTGCGCTGTTGCTCGCGCCGCGCTCGGGCGAGAAGCTGCGCAGGCAGATCCGCGAGGAGATGCGGTCGAAGCTCGGCGAACTCGAGCAGCTGCTCGAGGGTGAAGAGAAGCGCAAGCGCGAGCGGAACGGACGCTCGCAGAGCGCCGAGCAGGAGCGCGGCGGACAGGGCAAGAAGACCGCGGCCGCTTGAGCGGCGCGCATGAGCGCGAGCTCGACCGTCATCCTGGCGGTTGGGCTCGCGCTCTGCATTTGTGCCCCCGCGCGGCGAGAGCCGTGGCATGCTCGGCGCACTCATGCGCCACCGGAAGCGTTCGTCGAAAGTGATCCTGTCCCTGCTCGTGCTGTGCGCGTGGGTGCCCGCGTGCGACAAGCAGGAGGCGGCCAAGCAAGACGACAAGCAGGCCACGCCGGAGAAGTCCGAGGAGGACAAGGCGGTGGAGGAGCGACTGGCTGCCAAGCGGGCCGCACGGGAGGCCGAGGCCAAGGCGGCCGAGGACAAGGTCAACGCGATCAAGGCCCTGGCGGTGCTGCCGGAGAAGATGCCCAAGGACCTCGAGGCCGCGTGCAAGGGCGTCGCGCAGGCGCAGGACGAGTTCATGCAGAAGCACTACGAGGGCGAGGGCCTGCAGCGCTGGAACGAGGCCAAGGGTACGCAGATGGGGATGCTGCAGACCGGCTGCGTCAAGTCCGGCAACATCGAAGTCGCGGCCTGTCAGATCAACGCGATGAACAACGCGCCGGCCGAGTTCAAGAAGGATCTGCCCGACGTGCTCAAGGCCTGCATCGACAAGTTCGGCGGCGAGGCGCAGGCGGGCTGAGTCCGAGCCGGCAGTCCTCTGATTGACAGCAGGGCGGGGCCGCTGGAACGCTGCGCGCCGTGGCATCGCGCGAACAGCAGCGAGAAGAGACCCGCCGCCGCCTCTACGAGTCCGCGCTCGCGATCTTCCGGCGCGACGGCGTGAGCGCGTGCCGAACCGAGGACATCGCCAAGGCCGCGGGGGTCAGCCGCGCATCGTTCTATTTTCACTTTCCGACCAAGGAGCACGTCTTGCTCGAGCGCATGAGCGAGACCGAGGCGGAGATCTGCGCGGCGATCGAGGCGCTGCCGGAGGGCGCGTCGATCAACCAGATCCTCGCGACCTTCAACAAGGCGCTCGCGCGCGTATGGGAGCACGATCCACACCTGCTGCCGGACCTCGCAGGCGCGGCGCTGCGCTTCACGGCCACGGCGATGAGCGATCAAGAGGCCACGCCGCTGCGCGCTCGTCTGGCCGAGTGCTTTCGCGTGGCGATCGAGCGCGGCGAGATTCGGGCTCGACTGCCACCGCAGACGCTCGGTGATCTCTACCTCGGCAACACGCTCGGCGGGTTGCTGGCCTGGTACGGCAACCCGGTGATGTCGCTCGAGGTTGTGCTCGGGGCCGTGACCGATCTGTTCTGGAACGGCGCCAAGGCACCCGGCTAGCGGGTATCGTGGCGGAGTGAGCGACAAGGTCGGGTACGACGAGGTCGAAGGCGAATACCTGTCCGAGCGGCGCCTGCAAAAGAGCGCGGGCGCGTTGCTGCTGTGGGGGCTCGGGGTCGGCTATGTGATCTCCGGCGACTTCTTCGGCTGGAACTACGGGCTCAACCGCGGCGGCTTCGGCGGGCTGTTGGTTGCGACCGCGCTAATGGCCACGATGTACGTGACGATGATCTTCTCGATCGCCGAGATGGCGACGATGATGCCGGTCGCGGGCGGGCCCTATGCGTTCGCACGTCGAGCGCTCGGGCCCTGGGGCGGGTATCTGACCGGGCTCGCGGTGACGATCGAGTACGTGGTCGCGCCGGCGGTGATCGCCACGGGCATCGGCGGCTATGTGGCGGGGATGTTCACGGAGCCGCCGGGGTGGATCGCGAGCGTGGTGCCGATCGTCGCCTATGTGGTGTTCGTGGCCATCAACGCGCTGGGCAGCCGGGTCTCGCTCGGGCTGCTGCTCGGGATCACGGCGCTGTCGGTCGCAGCATTGTTGATCTGGGCGGTGTGCATGCTGCCGCACCTCGACACGGCGCGCTGGCTCGATCTGAAAGTGGAGGATGGACAGGGCGGGTGGTTTCCGCGTGGGCTGGTCGGCGTGATCGCGGCGATGCCTGCGGCGGGGTGGTTCTACTTGGCGATCGAGGGCGTGCCGCTGGCGGCCGAGGAGACGCGAGATCCTGCGGTCGCGCTGCCGCGAGGGATGGTCGCGGCGATGCTCTCGCTGGTCGGTCTCTCGGCGCTGGTGCTGCTGCTGGCTCCGGGCGCGGCCGGGAGCGCGGCGCTGTCGAGCTCGGCCAATCCGCTGCCGGAGGCGGTCGAGGCGGTGAGCGGGCGCGGCTGGGTGTACTGGCTGACGACCGTGGTCGGGCTCGCGGGCTTCATCGCCAGCTTCTTCGCGATCATCTTCGCGTACTCGCGGCAGATCTTCGCGCTCTCGCGGGCCGGCTACCTGCCGCGTTGGCTGTCGAAGACCAACCGCCACGGCGCGCCGCACTGGGCGTTGATCGTGCCGGCGCTGATCGGCTACGCGACCATTCGCGTCGTCGATGGCTTGAACGACGGCGCGGTCGCGAGCGGAGACCTGCTCATACAGATCGCCGTGTTCGCGGCGTTGATCTCGTATGTCTTGATGATGGTCAGCCACTTCGTGCTGCGCCGCCGTCATCCGCAGCTGCAGCGGCCCTATCGAACGCCCGGCTATCCGATCACGCCTGCGATCGCGCTGGTGCTCGCGCTGGTGGCCCTGAGCTCGAGCTTGTTCTACGGCGAGGCGGTGCTGTTCTCGGTGCTCGGGACGCTGGTGGTGTTCGGGGTCGGGCTCGCGTACTTCGGGCTCTACAGTCGCCATCACCTGGTCGCGTCGGCGCCCGAGGAGGAGGCCGCGTTGATCGAGGCGGCCGAGCGCGAATTGTCCTGACGCCGATCTTGTGGAGCTCAGCGCTCGTGGGCGAGCGTCTCGATGAACGCGTCGGCCTGCTCGCCGAACTTGGCCGGATCGGTGATCGGCCGCGAGCACGCGGTCTCGCTGCACAGGTACGCGGCCGGCTTGCCAATGTCCGGGTAGCGCTCGCCAGGTTGGCTGCGCTCGAGGGCGGCGCGTGGCTCCCAGAAGCCGAGCGCGGCCTGCCAGAGCGCGTCGCCAACGGGCTCGTTCGGGCGCGCGACGATCGTGATGTCGAGCGTGGTTGCGAGCTCTAGCTCGAGCGCGATCAAGGTGCGGCCGACGACCTTGCCGCTGCTCTCGATCTGCGCCTCGCTGCCGATCGCGAGCAGGGTCGCGTGGGCGCGCTCGGAGAGTCGCGCGGCGGCTTGGTCGTCGGTGTACGCCGCGAGCTCGATCAGAAACTGCGCCGCCAAGCTGTTCTCGCGCAGCGGTCGGCGGCGCTGCGCGAACACTCTGACCGCGCGCGGATCCTCGCTGTGCGCGTAGTAGCCTCCGCCGACGGCCGCGAGCTCGCCGTGCATGAACTCCGCGACCGCGAGCGCCTCGTCGCGCCAGCGCGGATCGGCGGTGACGCGGTGCAAGGCCACGAACGCCCAGCCGACTGCGGCTTGATCGGCGAGGTGCAGCAGCTCCGTCGACGGGGCCTCGGGTCCGTGCGTGAAGCCGCCGCGATCGCTGCGATGCGTGGCCAACAGGCGCTCGCCGGCCCTGATCGCCGCCGTCAGGTATTGCTCATCGCCGGTCGCTCGGTAGAGCTCGGTCAGCGCGTGAATCAGCGCGCCGTCGAGGTCCGCATACACGGCGGTGTCGATGCGCGGGATCCCGAGCGCTTGGCGAGCGTCACGATCGAGCACGTAGTACTCGTCGCCGTGGATCGTGCTCCCGTCGCTGCGACGCAGATCCGCATCCTGGCTGGTATGGAAGCCTCCGCGTGGATCCTGCAGCGTGCCGAGCACGTAGCTTGCGACCGCGCGCGCAGGCTCGAGCCAGCGCGGATCGTGGGTGATCATCGCCGCGTGGGCGTAGGTCTCGATCGCGCCGGCCTGGATCATCGCGATCCGCTCGAAGTGCGGCCGATCCCACACGCCGCGCAGCGAGTACTGGTACATGCCGCCGTCGACCGGATCGATCAGCGCGCGCTGGGCCTCGAGGGTGGCCAGCGCTCGCGCTTGCCAGTCGACCTCGCCGTGGAAGCGGGCGCGCACGAACGCGTAGTCGATCGGCTCGGGCCACGGGTACTTCTGCGGGCTGCCCCAGCCGAGCGCCTCGGCGTCGAAGTAGCCGTCGAGCTGCGTGCGCGCGAGCTGACGGGTGCGATCGAGGTCGCTGTCGATCGGCCGCTCGGGCAGCTCGCGCTCGTCGAGCCGACGCAGCGCGCCACGCTGGTGCTCGGCGATCAGCTCGCGGAGCAACGCCGCGAACACGGCCGGATCTCGATAGCCGCGCAGGTTGAGCGCCGGCTCGGCCTGCGGAGACAAGAACGCGCTGGCTGGCCAGCCCCACGCACGGTAGCGCTCCGACACGTCGGGCCGCGCGTCGGAGTCGACGCGGATGACCACGAAGTGCTCGGCCAGCAGCGCGGCGACCTCGGGGTTGGCGAAGGTCTGCTCGTCCATCACGTGACACCAGTGACACCAGGTGGCGATCACGTTGATGAGGATCAGCTTGTCCTCGGCCGCGGCTCGCTCGAAGCTCGCCGGCTCCCACGCGGAGAACTCGAGCGCAGCGTGGGCCGTCGCCGCGGGCTCGGGCTTGGGAGCGGGGCTGGCGGTGGCGCAGCCGGTGAGCACGAGCGCGAGACCAGCGATGCGCAAGACCGACATCGCGGTCGGTACGAGCGTGGACGCGGGATGGATCAGGGCTGCGCCGCCGCGTCGTCGCCGAGCCGCGCGATGGTCCAGCCGGTGAAACCGAGCACCATTCCGATCAACGGGTTGAGCAGGTTCAAGAAGCAGTAGGGCAGGTAGGCGAGCGTCGCGACGCCGAGCGTCGAGGCCATGAACGCGCCGCAGGTGTTCCACGGCACCAGCGGCGAGGTGATGGTGCCGCCGTCCTCGAGCGCGCGCGAGAGGTTCACGGGATCGAGGCCGCGCTCGCGGTACTCGGCCGCGTACATGCGCCCGGGGATCACGATCGCCAGGTATTGATCGGCGGCCAGGACGTTGACGCCGATCGAGGTCAGGATCGTCGCGGCGACCAGCGAGCCCGTCGACTTGGCGGCGGCCAGCGTCTTGGCGGCGAGGGTCCGCAGCTGCCCGGTCCGCTCCATGATGCCGCCGAACGACATCGCACAGAGCACCAGCAGCACGGTGCTCGACATGCTCTCCATGCCGCCGCGCGCGAGCAGCTCGTCGACCTCGGCCGATCCGGTGTCGGGGGCGTAGCCCGACATCGCGGCGGCGAGCACCTCGGGGATCGTCGCGCCACGAAGTCCGGCCAGCACCGCGCCCAGCAGCGCGCCGACCAACAGGGTCGGCAAAGCCGGGAGGCGAAAGCCGACCATGATCCCGACGATCAGCGGGACCAGCAGGTGGATCGCTCCGGGCTCGAACTCGGCCTCGATGATCGAGGTGATCGCCGCGACCGAGCCGGGATCGGAGCCGCCCTCGAGGCCCGCGCCGAGGATCGAGAAGCCGATCATCGCGAGCAGCCAGGCCGGGCCGGTGGTCCAGACCATGTGCCGGATGTGCCGAAACAGATCGGTGCCGGCCATCGCCGGGGCCAAGTTGGTGGTGTCGGACATCGGCGAGAGCTTGTCGCCGAAGTACGCTCCGCTGACGACCGCGCCGGCGGTCATCGCCGGGTCGATGTCCATCGCATCACCGACGCCGATCAACGCGAGCCCGACCGTGCCGGCCGTCGACCACGACGAGCCCGACACCAGCGAGACGATCGAACACACCGCGCAGGTGGCCGGCAGAAACCAACTCGGCGACATCAGCTCGAGGCCCCAAGCGATCAGCGCCGGGACGATGCCGGCCGCCAGCCAGGTGCCCATCAGCACGCCGATCACCAGCAGGATCAGTACGGCGCCCATCGCCAGATGAATCGCCGTGAGGATCCCGTCCTGCATGTCCTTCCACGCGTAGCCGTGGCGCCACGCGACCAGCCCGGCCACGCAGGCGCCGAGCACCAGCGGGAGGTGGCCGGAGCCCTCGAACACGATGATCGTGACCGCGAGCAGGGCGATCAGGACCACGACCGGAAGCAGGGCCCAGGCAAAGGGGATCGGCGCGGGCTCGCTTTGCGTGGCCACTTCGCTGACCTTGCCCGCTCGCGCGGCGCGGGACAAGCTCGCAGCGTGGCCGCCAGCGACTCAGCTTCGTTCTCCCTCACACCGGGTCTCGACGCGCTGATTGGGGCGCTGCCCAAAGTCGAGCTGCATGTGCATCTCGAGGGCAGCATCGTGCCCGAGCTCGCGCTGCGGCTGGCCGCGCGGCGCAACGTCCGGCTGCCGGGCGATGAAGAGGGCGTGGAGGGCCTGCGCCGCGCCTATCAATTTCGGAGCTTCCGCGACTTCTTGAACGTGTACGTGGCGCTGTCGAGCACGCTGCAGCAGGCCGAGGACTTCGCCGAGGTGGTGTTCGGCGTGGCCGAGCAGCTGGCCGCGCAGCGGGTGCGCTGGGCCGAGATGACCTTCACGCCGATGACCCACGTCGCGCGCGGAGTCGATGCCGACGCGATGCTCGAAGGGCTCGCGCACGGCCGCGCGCGCGCCCGCGAGGAGCTGGGAGTCGAGCTCGCGTGGGTGTTCGACGTCGTGCGCAGCCTCCCCGAGCAAGCCGACGAGACGCTCGAGCTGGCGCTGCGCGGGCGCGATCAGGGGGTGATCGCGGTCGGCGTGGGCGGGCCCGAAGGGCCGAGCTGGAGCGTCGCGCCGCTGGCCTCGATGTTCGCTCGGGCCAAGGCCGAGGGGCTGCGGAGCGTGCCACATGCGGGCGAGCAGTGGGGGGCACCGAGCTTGCGAGAGACGCTGGATCTGCTCGCGCCCGATCGCATCGGCCATGGCGTGCGCTGCCTGGAGGATCTCGAGATCGTCGCCGAGTTGATCGATCGTGGCGTCAAGCTCGAGGTGTGCCCGAGCAGCAACGTCGCGCTCGGTGTGGTCGCTAGCGTGGCCGAGCACCCGCTGCCGCGCCTGCTCGAGGCCGGCCTGCAGCTCAGCCTCGGCAGCGATGATCCGCCGCTGTTCGGGACCACGCTGGTCGAGGAGTACCGCCGCTGTGCGCACGCGTTTGGCTGGGGGCCCGAGCAGATCCTCGCGCGCGCGTGTGCAGCCGTCGAGCACAGCTTCATGCCCGACGATCGCAAGCAGGCGCTGCGGGCCGAGCAGGCTCGCGCGGCGGCGAGTCTCCAGCCGGTCTAGAGGTTCGGCAGCTCGAGCCACTCGCCGGGGCCGAGATCTTCGGGCAGGCGAACGTCGCCGTGGGCGACGCGGGCGAGACACAGCACGTGGCTGCCGAGCGCGGCGAAGATGCGCTTGACCTCGTGGTAGGCCCCGTCGAGCAGGGTCACGCGCGCGAGCGCTTCGGTGCCTTCGGGCAGCAACAACGCGGGATGCCGATCGGCCTCGGCGAGCGGCTCGAGCTCGACGATGCGCGGCGTGGTCCCGTCGGCGAGCGTCAACGCGATCCGGCCCTCGTCAGCGCGCGGCGGAGTCGCGAAGCGGCGTGCGAGCGCGACCTGATACTCGCGCGGCACGGCCCGTCGCGGGTGGGTGAGCGCGTGGATCCGCGGCGTGTCGGTGGTCCACAGCAAGAGCCCCGCGGCGTCGAGATCGAGCCGACCGACGGCACGCAGGAGCGCGTGCATGGGCGCGCCGTCCAGCAGCGCCCACGCGGTCGGCGAGCGATCGTCGTTGCGTGAAGTCACGACGCCGATCGGCTTGTGGAGCAGGACGTGGGCGTGCTCCCGCAGCCGCAGCGGCTCGCCCTCGACCCGCAGCTCGAGCGGCAGATCGCCCGTCTGGATGCTCGCTTTGCCATCGCGCAGCCGCTCGCCGTGTAGATCCTCGATGGCCCCGGCCCGCAGCAGACGAGCGACGTCGCGGCGCGAGAGGCCGAGGTTGCGGGCCAGGAGCTGGTCGAGGCGGGGCACGTCGGCGGAGTGTACCGAGGCCTTTCAGCAACGCTACGTTGGGCCCCCTCAGGGGGGCCAGCGGACCGTCGAGCACAAAGAACCAGCCCACCGAGCGAGCGGAGCGAGCGACCGGCCGCGAAGCGGACGACGCGTGGCTAGCACTACGGCGACTGCGGGGGGCATGGAAATCCTGTATCGTGCGGCGCGTGGGTCGGCCCGAAGCCCTCGCGGACGAGCGCGCCATCGTCGAACGTGCGATGAAGGGCGACAAGCGGGCCTTCGAGCTGCTCTATCGTCACTACGCGCCCGTGCTGTTCAGCTACGTGCTGGTGCCGATGCTCGGCAACAAGGACGACGCGCACGATTGCGTGCGCGAGACCTTCATCTCGGTCAACCGCGCGCTGAAGGACTACGAGTGGCGCGGCACCAGCATCTATCCGTGGCTCAAGACCGTGGCCAAGAACAAGGCCCGCGATCTGCTGCGCGCGTCGGGTCGCCGCCAGCGCCTGCGCGGATCGTTCTCGCATCACCTCGACGTGTTCGGCGATCGCGAGCCGGCCACGCCGATCGAAGAAGAGGTGCAGCGGCAGGCGCTGCGCAAGCGCATCGAGGCGGTGCTCGAGACGCTCAACCCTCGCTACGCTCGCGTGCTGCGGCTGCGCTTGCTGGAGGATCGCAGCCGCGAAGACTGCGCCGAGCTGCTCGAGGTCAAGGTCGGGACGCTCGACGTGCTGCTGTTCCGCGCCGTGCGAGCCTTTCGTAAAGCTTGCGAACAACAGGGCGTCGAGTTCGAGCTCGCGGAGGTGGGCAAATGATTGCGCAGAGCTCACTTTCGATTTGGTTCCCGTCGAGTTCGTCAATTCGACGTAAGTTGGAAATTCAGGTCGGCGTTCCGCGCCGTGCCAAGCACGCGGGCGGTTTGCCCAGGCCCCGCCTCCGCGAAGGGTGTCCACGATGACCGACTCCAAGCAAAGCCCTGTTCTCGATCCCGATTGGGAAGAGACGCTGCGGCGAGGGCAAGAGGCCGAGGGCGAGAACGGCAGCGTCGAAGCCGAGCTCGCCTTCGTTCACCTGCTCCGTCATGCACGCGAGCCCGAGGCGCTCGCACCCGAACAGCTCGACGCGATCTGGTCGGCGATCGAGGCCGAGGTCGCGCCGGCCGGAGTCCCGTGGTGGCGCAAGGCCTGGGTCTGGTGGTCGGCGCCAGCACTCGCAGCGGCGGCGGTGTTGATGGTCGTGGTGCTCGGACCCGGCAAGGACGATGCGACGGTCGCCTTGCAGGAGTCGAAGCAGAGCGAAAAGCAAGACGAGCGAGCCGAGCAGCAGAACGCCGCGCCCGCGCCCGCACCCGCGGCGATCGACGGCGCGCGTGGAGGCGGTGAGCCGCTCGCTGCCGAGGCCGAGCTCGCCGAGGAGAGCCTGAAGAAGTCGGCCGCCGACGAGGGCTTCGCGTCCGGGTCTGGCAGCATGGGCGCGGCCGATAGCAAGGCGGTGGCCAAGGGCGGCTCGAGCTTCGAGATGAGCTTCGCCAAGCTCGCGCCGCACGGCCGCTTGGCCATCCGCGTGGGCGTCGATCAGAGCCGCGACGAGCTGCGCTCGCAGTTGCTGGCCACGGCTCGTGGAGGTGGACGATGAGCCGTTCGGAGAAGCTCCCGCCGTGGTCGGCGTTCGGCCAGCTGTTGACCGGGATGATCCTCGGCGCCGCGCTGGCGGTCGGTGGTTTCGCGCTGGCCGGCAAGCTCAAGCCGCCGGGTGATCACGAGGCCCTCGTCGCGCTCGCGCAGGCCGTCGACGCGACCGACAAGCAGGTCGATCTGCGGCTCGGTCGTGGTGATGTGGCCGGGGCCATCAACGCGCTCGAGCAGCTGCGCAACGAGCCGTGGCCCGATCGCGAGCGCGGCGGCGATGCGGCGGTGCAGCTGCGTCACGACGCCTACGGTCGGTTGCTGCGCTTGCGTCTCGATCATCCGCAGGTCGATCCCAAGACCGCGGAGCAGCTGCTGGAGATCGCCCAAGAGGGGCTCGGGCGCGAGTGGGAGCTGCTCGATCCCAACCCCTTCACCGCGCATCTGCTGGCCTTGCGCGGTGAGATCCTCGCGCAGCTCGGCCGCGACGACGAAGCGCTGCTGGTCTACGAGCAGGCGCTCGACATGAACCGCGATCTGCTCGACGAGGTGCTGCAAGGAGGCGGCCGATGAGCCGCAGCGCCATCGCGGGAGCGGCATTGCTGCTCGTGCTCGCGAGCGGCTGCGTGACCAGTCACGAGGAGGCCATGCACAGCGAGCCGGCCTCCGACCGCAAGCTCGAAGAGGCGCCGGAGCCTGCGACCGAGGCGGTTGCGCCTGCCGACGCCGAAGCGCCGCGCAGCCTCGAGGAGCTGCAGCTCGAGCTGGCGGCCAACAACGCGAAGCTGCGCGAGCTCGGGGTCGAGCTGCCGGTCCACTCGCAGGACACGGCGCCCGAAGGCGAGGCCGCGGGCACCACCGCGACGCCGGGCAAGAGCAAGGAGAGCACCGCGGACGATCGCAATGCCCGCCCCACCGTTGCGCCGGCTCCGGCCGAGAAGCAAGCAACGAGCAAGTCGCCGCGCCGCGACAAGGCCGGGGGAGCACGACCCAAGCCCAAGGACGAGGCCTTCGACCTCGAAGAAGGCGACGAAGTGCGGCCCGACGAAGCCAAGGCTGCGCCGCCGTCGATCGCCAACCAGCTCGATCCACAGCAGCGCTGCCAGCAGGTCTGCGATCTCGCAGAGATCAGCTGCGGTCTCTATTACCAGATCTGCGAGCTCGCCGATCGCCACCCGGACGAGCTCGACTATGCGTCCGCATGCGAGCGAGCGAACGCCGACTGCGAGGCAGCCAATGAGGCCTGTGATGCGTGCGTGGAGTAGTCGCGGGCTGATCGGTGCGCTGCTGCTGGCGAGCTGCGTGGCCACGCTCGCGTGTGCGCAGAACAAGCAGGCTGCCAACGGCCAGAGCCCCGGGGCGCACGGCGGAGAGATGGAGCGCCGCAGCGATCCGCTGGCCGAGCTCGCCTCCCTCGAGCAGCAGATGCTGCAGCTGGGCTTGCCGGTCGCGTCCTCCGCTCCGCGCACGGTGGCGCCCGCGGGCGAGGGCGATGCGGCAGCAGGCATGGACGGCGACGCGACCGTCGGTGCCCAGGCCGAGTCGGCGGAATTGTCCGAGGAGGAGCCGCCGCAGCCGACCCCGACCGAAGCGGCGATCCAAGACGCGCCGTCGAGCAAGCGCGAGCAGGCGCAGCGCTGCTCCGACGTGTGCGACCTCAGCGAGGCAATCTGCTCGCTCGAGACTCAGATCTGCTCGCTGTCCGAGGGCCACGGCGACGATCCGACCTACTCCGACGCATGTCGTCGCGCGGGCGAGGATTGCGACACGGCCGACGCCGAGTGTGATCGCTGCGCTGGCTGAGTCGGGCTCGCTGGCTGCACGCAAACCTTCTATGCTTGGGCCGTGCTGCCCGGCGCCGTGCTCCTCGATCTCGACGGAACCCTGGTCGACAGCGAGTCGGTCCACGCCGAGGCGATCGCTCGCACGATGTTGGAGCACGGCGTCGAGCTCGACGAGCGCGAGCGGGCGTTCGTGATCGGTCACGCTTGGCAGGAGATCTACGCCGAGCTGCGCGTGGCCGAGCGGATCGGCTTCGATCTCCCGACCATGCAGGCGCAGACCGAGCGCGCGCGTCGACGCATGCGTGAGGAGGGCATCCACTTCCGCGTGCTCGACGGCGCGCGGGAGCTGGTCGCGACGCTGGTCGAGTTGGAGATCCCCACGGCGATCGTCTCGGGCTCGTGCCGAGCGGAGATCGCCGAGGCGCTCGAGCTGCTCGGCTTCGGGCACCAGCTGCGCATGTACCTGGGCGCGGAGGACTACCCCCGCGGCAAGCCGGCGCCGGATGGTTATCTCGCGGCGGCGGAGCAGCTCGCGGTCGCGCCGAGTCGCTGCTTGGTGTTCGAGGACAGCGAGGCCGGGATTGCGTCGGCGCTCGCGGCCGGCATGCGCGTGGTCGCGACCGCGGCCGCCAATCGGCCGGTCGGCAGCGCCGGCCATCAGGATCAGCGTCGCGCCCACCTGGTGTTGCCCCACCTGAGCGGCATCGATCACGCGCTCCTCTGCCGAGTCATGCAGGTCATGAGCGCATGATGGCAAAGTCATGACCGCCGAATTTCAGCCGCGGATGCGGCGTGGGGAGGTCCCGCAAGCACCGACGCTGGTGCTGCTCCCCGATCCCGAGGCGCGGGCGCGGCTCGAAGTTCCGCTGCTCGGGATCCCGCTCGCGCGACGCATCGCCACCAGCGCGCTGGAGGCCGGCTTCGCCGAGGTCGTGGTCGCGCCAGGTCTCGCGGTCGCGCTGCCCGAAGCGCGCGAGGTGCCGATCGGCGACGAGCTCTCGGGTCCGGGCCTGGTCGTGTTCGAGGGCACCTACCTCGATCCTCAACTCCTGCGCTTGATGGTCGAGCACCCGCTCGAGGCCGACGAGCGCTTCAGCCTCTACGACGGCGTCGCGCGTCCGGCCGGGTTCTTCGCGGGCGAGCTCGGGGCGATGCCGGCGATCATGCCGGTCTCCGAGGAGCTCGACTGGCCCGAAGGGCTCAGCCCCGACGACGTCGCGCGCGTGGTCTACCCCGAGGATCTCGGGCGCGCCGAGTGGTTGGTGCTGCGCACCGAGGCGCGACGCTCGCGAACCAGCGGCTGGCGCGGGACCGAGACCGACCACGTCCACCGCAGCCTCGCGGGCGAGTCGCGTTGGCATCGCGAGGTCAGCATCTGGACGCTGCGCTGGCTGGCGCGCTCGAACCTCGCGGTCGCGCAGCTCGAGCTGCTCGCGCTCGGCGTGGCCTTGGCCGCGGGTCCGATCGCGCTGCTCAACAGCTGGGCCACGCTGATCTTGGCCGGCTTCATGCTGCTGCTCGGCGTGCACGTCTCGCGCTTGCTCGCGCCGCTTCGGTTCCTGCGCGACGAAGCCAGCAACCCCAGCGACGAGCTCGGTCGTCCGGAGGTCTGGGTGCCGGGCGACACCCTCGCCGGTGCCACGCGTCCGCTCGCGCATGCGACCTTGACCGCGTGCTTGACCTACGTGCTCGTCGCGGAGACCGATCGCTCCAATGTCGCCGCGCTGGTCTTGCTCGCGGCAGGTGGCATGGCGGCGATCCTCTCGCTCGCGCACGCACGTGCGCGGCTGCGCGGAGACGACGCGAGCGTGCTCGAGCTTCCGCGATCGGCTGCGCTGATCAAACGGCTCGGCGTGACGATGCCCTCGTGGTTGCAAGGGGCCCCGCTGCTCGAAATGGCGACCTTGCTCGGCGCCGTGACCGGCGAGCCCGGTGTCCCTTGGACAGTCTTGGTCGCGGCTGCGTTTGCGCGGTTGTGGCGGTGGTTCACGAGCCCGCCGCCGGCCTAGTACCCCGCCGCAGTGATTTTGATGGTTTGGGGCTTGTTCCTGACGCCCCTGGCTTTGTCGCTCGTCGGTCGAGTGTGCTCGACACACTCCCTCCTCGCTTCGCGCCAGGGTCGCCAGGCCCGGCGCCTCAAACCATCAAAATCACTGCGACGGGGTACTGGTGGATCAGGATCATGCTGCGAGGGCGCTCGCCCCCCGATCAGGGAGGTCGCCAGCGGCGGCGTGCCGCATCGCTCGTCGCTCTCGGGCGTCACTCGGCAAGGCGAGAAATTGCCCGCTAAACTGCCGCTAGAACGCAAATTCGGCCATCCGCGAAGTTTGACCACCTCTGGCGCCGGTGCTAGCGTCTCCTCGGCCTAATCCACGCGAACGCTTCGCTCGCGTGGTCGCGAATCTTCACGCCCCTCGGGGCTGAACCAGCCATGGCAACCGTCAAAATTCCCCTCCTTCCCCTTCGCGAACTGATCGTCTTTCCGCACGAGGTCGTGCCGCTGTTCGTCGGCCGTGAGAAGTCGATCAACGCGCTCGAAGAGGCGATGGCCGCCGATCGCCAGATCCTCTTGTGCGCTCAGAAGAAGGCCAAGGTCAACGACCCCAAGCCCGAGGGCATCCACGAGTTCGGCACCATCGGCACCATCGTGCAGCTGCTGCGCCTGCCCGACGGCACCGTGAAGGTGCTGGTCGAGGGCAAGACCCGCGCCCGCATCAAGGAGTATCTCGACACCAGCAAGTACTTCGAGGTCGAGGCCGAGCTGGTCGAGACGCCGGAGATCGATCCCGAGCAGGAGCCCGAATTCCAGGCGTTGATGCGCTCGGTCCAGGCCACGTTCGAGAACTACGTGAAGCTCAACAAGCGTGTGCCGCCGGAGCTGGCGGTCAGCGTGCAGAGCATCGACAACCCCTCGCGGCTGGCCGACACGATCGCCGCGCACGTCAATTTCAAGCTCGCTGCCAAGCAGGACCTGCTCGAGACCGAGAACGTCTGGACCCGACTGGAGACCCTCTACGAGCTGATGCAGAACGAGATCGAGATTCTCCAGGTGGAGAAGAAGATCCGTACTCGCGTCAAGAAGCAGATGGAGAAGAACCAGAAGGAGTACTACCTCAACGAGCAGATGCAGGCGATCCAGAAGGAGCTCGGATCGCAGGACGAGTTCAAGAACGAGCTGCAGGAGCTCGAGGACAAGATCCGCCGCAAGAAGATGAGCAAGGAGGCGACCGATCGCCTCAAGAAGGAGCTGCGCAAGCTCAAGATGATGAGCCCGATGTCGGCGGAGGCGACGGTCGTCCGCAACTACATCGACACGGTGCTCTCGCTGCCCTGGCAGGACAAGACCGGCGACAAGCTCGACGTCCCGGAGGCCGAGCAGATCCTCGACGAGGATCACTACGGGCTCGAGAAGCCGAAGGAGCGCATCGTCGAGTACCTGGCCGTGCAGGCGCTCGTGAAGAAGGTGAAGGGTCCGATCCTGTGCCTGGTCGGGCCGCCCGGCGTGGGCAAGACCTCGCTGGCCAAGAGCGTGGCACGGGCGACCGGACGCAAGTTCGTGCGGGTCTCGCTCGGCGGTGTGCGTGACGAGGCCGAGATCCGCGGCCACCGTCGCACCTACATCGGCGCGATGCCGGGCAAGATCATCCAGGGCCTGCGCAAGGCCGGCTCATCCAACCCGGTGTTCCTGCTCGACGAGATCGACAAGATGTCGATGGACTTCCGCGGCGATCCGTCGGCCGCGATGCTCGAGGTGCTCGACCCTGAGCAGAACCAGGCCTTCGTCGATCACTTCCTCGATCTCGACTACGACCTCAGCGACGTGCTGTTCCTGTGCACGGCCAACAGCCTGCACACGATCCCGCTGCCGCTGCAGGACCGCATGGAGATCATCGAGCTGTCGGGCTACACCGACGAGGACAAGCTGAAGATCGCTCGCCAGTACCTGCTGCCCAAGCAGCGCGAGATGAACGGCCTCGACGAGGTCGAGGTCAACTTCAGCGATTCGTCGGTCAAGGAGCTGGTCCACCACTACACCAAGGAGGCCGGCGTCCGCTCGCTCGAGCGCGAGATCGCGGCGGTGCTGCGCAAGGTCGCCCGCGACTACGTCAAGGAAGGCAAGAAGCGCAAGAACTTCAAGATCGACTCCAAGGCGATCCAGAAGTATCTCGGGCCCCGCAAGTTCCGGTATCAGCGTGGCGAGGACGCCGATCAGATCGGCATGACCAACGGCCTCGCGGTCACGATCTTCGGCGGCGATCTGCTGCCCGCCGAGGTCACGATCACGCCCGGCAAGGGCAAGGTCACGCTGACCGGCAAGCTCGGCGAGGTCATGCAGGAGTCGGCTCGCGCGGCGATCACCTACGTGCGCTCGCGCTGCCTCTCGCTCGGCCTCGATCCGGACTTCTACGAGCACGTGGACTTCCACATCCACTTCCCCGAGGGCGCGGTGCCCAAGGACGGCCCGAGCGCGGGCGTGACGATGGTGACCTCGGTGGTCTCGGCGTTGCTCGGCGTGCCGGTCCGCAAGGAGGTTGCGATGACCGGCGAGATCAACCTGCGCGGCAAGGTGCTGCCGATCGGCGGGCTCAAGGAGAAGATCCTCGCCGCCTACCGCAGCGACATGAAGCTCGTCGTGTGCCCGATCGACAACGAGAAGGACCTGCACGACGTGCCCAAGCACGTGCTCAAGGCGCTCGACATCCGCTTCGCCAACACGATCGACGACGTGCTGCGCTGGGCCCTGATCTCGCTTCCGGAGGATCACCCCAACAAGGCGCTGAAGCGGTTCATGTCCGGCGAGGTCGCGGGCGATGCCACCGATTGGGTCGAGGCCCGCGAGTACCTCGAGGAGCGCGATCGCAAGAAGGCGCTCGAGACCGGCGGCGCGCCGGGCCACGGGCCGCACTGACCTCGGGCTTCTGCACCTGAAGAAGAGGGACCTTCGCCGGTCCCTCTTTCTTTTTAGCGGGCCAGGCGGTGGCCGTGGAACACCGCCAGCCCCCACTGCAGGTTCGGGGTGCCCTGGAGGCCAAGCAGCTTGCTGATCGTCGCCAACGCGATCTCGACCTCGCACTCGCGCGGGTGGCCCCACACGGGTGGGCGCTCGGCGATCAAAAAGCGCGGGCTGCTGGGCTCGCAGTGGATCGGGCTCTCGACGTGCACGTGCGCGCGGCAGCTGAGCGGGCGGGACTCGTACTCGGCACAGTTGCCGTCGTCGCCGAGTACGGGGCACGGGTGGCCGAGTCGGCGCCAAGCGATCTGGGCCTCGCGATAGCTGGGCTCGGTGCCGTCGAGCTTGGCCTGCGAGCCGGTGTGCGCGAGCAGGACGGTCTGAAAGGCTCGCGTCTGCTCGACGGCTCGCTGCATGCGGGCTTGCCCGTCCTTGCGCCGCCACAGCGCTCGAACCATGCGCAGGCCTTCGACCGGGAGGATCGGCGGGAGGTCGGTGCAGCAGGCCGAGCAGCGCGGGCCGCAGGCGGGATCGATCGCGGCCTCGTGCAGCAGATCGGCGAGGTAGCGATCGAGGGCCGCGTAGGCCTGGTCGAGCAGCTCCCAGGTGCGCTCGGGGATCTTCGGTGCGGCTGCGCCTGCGCTGGCGATCGCGGCTTCGATCAGCCGCTGCGCTTTTTGCAGCGGGGCGAGCACGGCGGCGAGCTGCTCGCGAGCCTCGGGGCGATCGCGGGCGCGATGCAGATCCTGAGCGCGCTGTGCAGGCGAGCGCCCATCGTCGGCGACGACCCGGAGTCGGACCACGCCCCATGATATTTCAAAATGTCCTCCGCCCTTTAGACCTTCGGCTCAAAACTCGCAGCCGCATCGCGCGAGGACCGACTACGCAGGCGCGCGGCGATGCTGTTACGCTCGCGGCCGTGCGCCGCCCGAGCCTGCTCTTCGCCCTCACGACCTCGCTGTTCGTCGCGTCTGCCTGTGACAAGTCCGGCAGTGGAGGCAGCGCCACACCCGGAGGTGGTGGCGGAGGTGGGCGGGGAGCCGAGGAGACGGAGCCCGACTACGGCTACGAGGACGCGTCCTCGCCGGAGCTGGCCGCGATCCCGCGCGCGCTCCAGGCCAGCGACATGGAGGGCGTGCAGAAGCGCGGGATGACGATCTGGCGGATGCAGCGAGCGATGCGGCTCGGCGATCGCACCTTCGCCAGCTTCGTCGGGGTGACCTCGGCCAAGTTCCAGGCGCTCGCCTCGATCGACGAGGCCGGCAAGTCGGGCGAGGTCGCGTTCTATCGCTGGGACGACGCCGATCTGCAGGATGGCGACGCGGCGGCCGAGGAGGCGCTGCGCTGGGTGGTGGTCTCGGTCACGCTCGATCCCGACGAAGCCCTCGATCCGCAGGAGCTCGACGGCAAGCCCGACGGCGAGCAACGCCGCACGCTCGCCGCGTTGATGGTCGCGCAGCGAAAAGCCCAGGCCGATCACGCCGGCTCACGCTGGGTCGCGTACACGTTCCGCGAGCAGCAGATCAAAGACGGCGAGCCGACCGGCGCGCGCCAGACTCGGATCTACTTGATCGGCGCCGACGACAAGTCGCCGGACCTCGAGTACACGGTGCTCGACCCGGCCAAGCGCAAGCAGCCGCCGGCGATCGTCGACGAGGTCCTGCACCTGGCCGGCGACGCGACCAGCAAGCTGCCGCTCACCACTCCCGCGCAGTCGCCTGGGCCCAGCACGATCGCGCGCGCGGTCGCGATCGCGTCCGTGACCAACAAGCCGGTCGGGATCACGGACGCGGCCGGCAACAAGTGGGAGGTCGCGCCGAAGACCGGGTCGCTCACGCGCAAGTGAGCGCTACGGGATCGCCAGCACCGTCGCGTACTCGCCCATCAGCGCGGCCATCTCCATGACCTCGGGATCGCCGAGCTGCTGCGCGGCGGTAGTCAGCCAAGTCTTCATGTCCTCGGCGACGTCCAGCGCCTCCTCGAACATTTGATTCTGTCGGTACGCACCGATCACGATCAGCGCCTTGGCGAAGCCGACCACGACGTCGGCCTTGTGCAGCTGGTCGGCGTCGGCCTTGACCAGAGCACCCAGCGCGATGCCGACGGTCTCGCTCATCGGCTCGAGCGTGAGCGGGTGCAGGTACTCGATGTGGGCCTCGATCTTGTCGGCCGCGTCGATCGACCCTGGATCGCAGGCGGCGATGATCTGATGGAAGCTCATCGCGTCGTTGGGCGCGAGGTGCTGGGGCTCGACCTCGGCGGGATCGGCCGAGTACTCCTCGCCATGGAAGCTCTTGACGCCGAAGTACCACGGCAGGGTCACGCGCATGGACACGTTGCGGGCGGCCACGGCCACGTTGCTCAGGAACCGCTCGCTGAACTGCAGCTCGGCTTCGGCGGGGCTGTCGACGAACACGTAGGCGCCCTTGCCCGCGTCGGTGAGTTTGTCCATCAGCTGATCGCTGTAGCCGCTGGCCGTGCCGACGCCGACGCCGACCAGGTAGATGCCTGAGCCGTCTTCGGCCGCGGCCGCTTGGGCGATGATCTCGGTGTCGGTGACGCCCGCGTTGGCTCCGCCGTCGCTCATCAGGATCACGCGGTTGATGCCGCCCTCGATGTAGCTGGTCTGGGCGATCTGGTAGGCGGTGACGAGCCCGGCGTGGAGGTTGGTCGAGCCGTCGGCCTGCATGCCGTCGATCGCGGCGAGCAGCTGCGGATCATCGGGGCCGCTGACGGCGTGGTCCTGCAGGAGCACGGACTGTCCAGAGCTCCACTCGACCATCGAGATCACGTCGCCGGATCGCAGCTCGCCCGCGAGCGCGCGCATCGAGTCCTTGACCAGCTCGATCCGCTCGCCGCTCATCGAGCCCGAGGTGTCGAGCGAGAACACCAGGTTGAGCGGCGGTCGCTGCTCCTCGCGCAGCTGTTGGCCCTTGGCGGTGAGCAGCAACGTGAACTCGCCGGTCTCGGGGTTGGTCCGCCGCATCTGCATGCCGAGCGTGGCCGGCTTGTCGATCGGGTGGTCGGTGGCGATGGTGTAGTAGTTGAGGAATTCGTGGATGCGCACGCGATCGGGGGCGACGACGTGGCCCTCGTGGATCAGCCGCCGCACGATCGTCGGTGAGGCCTGCGAGTTGCTGTCGTCGTTGCTCATGTAGAGCACGACCGGCTCGGCGGTGTCGGGGCACACCGGCTCGAGCGGCTCGTCGTGCAGCTCGACGAGCCGCTCGGGCTCTTCGATGTCGGGCATGTCGGGCATGTC
>DATLLB010000190.1:0-2975 GCA_035538075.1 Enhygromyxa sp. | reverse complement strand
TTCCACGACGCGGTGGCCTCGGGCACCTGCACGCCGATCGCCTCCCAGGCGGTGCGGATGCGCTCGACGGTCTGCGCCGGTCGGCCGCTCTGTCCGTCCCAGGTCAGGCTGATGCGCAGCAGCCCGCCAGCGCGCTTGCGGAAGTCCTGCTCGAGCGGCCAGCCGAGCGCGTCGAGGGCCATGCTCGCGCCGATCAGCGCCTGCGTGTCGTCGTCGAGCGAAGGCAGCGGCAGCAACCCGCCGCGGACCGGCTCGCCCTGCTTGATGTCCTCGAGCGCAGCCAGATCGATCGGCGTCGGCTCGTGCATGTCGATCGGCGCGGCGACCAGCAGCCCGGGCGCGCCGTGGACCTCACGAGCGATCGCCGACACCGGCAGCGCATCGTGCAAGGCCGCGCGCAGGCTCGGCCCCGCCTGCACGCCCGACTGCAGGTTCCACACCAGCAGATCGTAGTGCGGCGGGCTGACCACCCACGCGACGAAGCGACCCGACATCCCGGGCTTGCCGAGCTCGACCGGGATGTGCACGGGCGCGACCTCGGGCAGCAGGTGCACGTCCCCGCGACGCAGGGCCGTGAGCGCCTCGGCGCCGTCGTTGATGGCCCGCAGGATGATCTTGCCGTTCGCCGCCTGGCGGCTCGGATCGTGATAGTCGGGGAACCGCTCGATCACCACGCGATCGAGGCCGACGTTGGTGATCGCCATCGGCCCGGTGCCGATCGGCTGCTGCGAGAAGCGGGTCTCCTTGCCGCGGTGAGCGTCACGCGGGACGATCTTCACGGTCGCCAGGGCCTCGAGCGCCAGCGGCTCGCGCTTGTCGAAGGTGATCCGCACCCAGCGACCCGGGTCGCGCTCGTTGGTGCCGCTCGGGCCGTCGACGATCTCCACGCGCTCGAGGTTGGCGAGCCCGCGTCGCTGCTTGTCCCAGACCCGCCGCGGATCGAGCCAGTAGCCGAGCGAGTAGACCACGTCGTCGACGTCGAGCTCGGTGCCGTCGTGGAAGCGAATGCCGGTCGGGATGTGGCAGACGACCGACGCCACCGCGTACTCGCGATCGACCTCGCAGCGATCGGCGATCGCCGGCTCGACCCACGGGTAGCGATCCCCCGTGCGCCGCACCAAGCCCTCGAACACGAGATCGTCCGCGACGCGGGCCGCCCAGGGCTCGAGATCGTCGAGCGGATCGAACTTGCGCGGCAGCTGCGGGAGGGCGATGGCGATCGCCTCGTTGAGCGCCGGATCCGCTGGCGGATCCTCCTCGCCGTCCGACAGCCCGAGCCCGAGCAGCCCGCCCTCGGTCTCGGCCGCTCGATCGCCCGTCGGCTCGCCCGAGCCGCACGCGGACATCCACAGGCCGCAGGCCAGCAGCGCCCGCAGCCGGCGACGGAGCTGCCTCCGCTCCGGGGTCTTGGCTGCCGAGGGCCGGGCCATCGCCTTGCGTTGTTCGGCCATGGATTCGGCCCCGTCAAGCCGCCGGACATCGACCATGGACTTTTTGCGACAGACCGTGATAAACGGGCGCACGCGGCAGAACCGCCCGTGATTCCCGTACCCGGTCCAGACCGGCTCGCAGGCAAGCCCTCGATGAAGCTCCGCAACACGTTCGCCCTCGCAAACATCGCCCTCTTGCTGGGACTCGCAGTCAGCTGCGCCGACAAGGTCGAGGAGGCCGGCCCGGAGGAGGAAGAGCTGCCCAACATCAAGGTCGAGCTCCCCGCCCCGCCCAACTTCGACGAGGCCCGCGCGCCGCTCAAGTACGAGGACGATCCCGATCAGCCCTACTCGATCTACGGCCTGCGCAAGGACATCGACGATCGCCTCAAGGAGGGCGAAGGCGGCAAGGAGATCGTCGTCAAGGGTTGGGTGCAGGAGATCTACGTCCCGCCCGCGTGCCCCGAGGGCCAGCTGTGCCCGCCCGGCAAGCAGCCGCACTTCTGGATCACCGACACCCAGGACGGGCAAGGCAAGAAGCGGGCGATGATGGTCGTCAACTACTACTTCCCGATCCCCGACTGGGACACCGCCACGCTGGAGATGTGGAAGGACGTCCCGCTGGTCGTGGTCGAGGTTGGCAAGCAGTACACGATCAAGGGCAAGTTCAAGCGCTTCTCCGACACCGGCTTCGCGCATGACAACGGCCTGCTCGAGTTCGTCTCGTACAAGGTGCCGAACCCCGATCCCAAGGCCGTCAACCCCGGCGAGCTGGTCTGGATCGCCCCGCCGAACTCGAGCTGGCACCCGCAGACCATCGCGCAGCAGGAGGCCCAGAACGCCGAGATGATGGCGAAGATGCAGAAGGACGCCGAAGCGGCCGGCAAGGGCGAGTAGCTCGACGCCACGCCGCGTCCGCGGCTGAAAAAAGCCGAGCGTTCCGCTCGGCTTTTTCATTGGTTCGAGTCAGCGGTCGCGCCAATAGCCGGGTCGGCGGCTGTGGTGCCCAACCGCGAGAACCAGCACTTCCTTCGGTCGCACGACAAAGAACAGAGAAAACGGAAAGGTTCGCAGCACGGCCCGCCGAACCCCTGGCTCGACCTCCGTCCACGCGTGGGGCCGCTCGCCGATCAGTCGCCCGACCCGCTTCAATTCAGCGACAAAGCGAACGCGGAGATCTCCATCGGGATCACGAGCTGCGTACCATTCCGAAGCTTCGTCGGCTTCCGCCTTCGCAGCAGGCAACCAGCGTACACGCATCGTCAGCCAACCGACGCTCGTCGCTCCGGCGGGCGACGAGCCTTCGCCTCGAGCTCGCGCATCGCATCGTCGAAGTCCAACGAAGCGATCTCGCCGCCGCGCTCGTAGGCCGCGAGACGTCGCTTGGCCTCTTCGATCCACGCTTGGTCCGTCATGCACGACCGAGCATACCCATTGAGATCGGCGGCGTGGGCGGCTCAGTCCAGCTCGACCGCCCCCGGATCCAGCGGCTCCTCCAGCCCCTCCACCTCTTCGACCGCCGCGTCCGGATCGCGCTGCTCGTAG
>DATLLB010000189.1:0-20254 GCA_035538075.1 Enhygromyxa sp. | reverse complement strand
GCGATCCGCGAGCGCCTGATAGCGCTGCGCCGTTCGAGCGCGACGCTCATGATCGGGATGGGGCGTGCGCGCGAGCTTGGCCGCGTGCGCACGCAGGCGCCCGAGGTGACCGATCCCCCGATCGTCCCGCGAGCCGGCCTCGCGCAGCGCCGTCAGCAGGAAGCCCGCGTCGCGGCGCCGCGCCACGTAGGCCGACTCGAGCACGTCGGCCAGCGCCTCGCGTGGCAGCTCGCGCTCGGCCGCGTCGATCAGCGCGAGCGTCAGTCGCAGCGGCGCCGCCTGCATCACCGGTTGTCCGCGCGTCTCCTCGTGCGGCAGCTCGGCCGCGTCGAGGGCCGCGAGCACGCGATGCCGCACGAGCCCGAGCCGCGGCACCGCGATCGTGATCCGGTGCGGCGCGACCCCGCGATGCAGCAGCTCACGGATCGCCGCACACACGCCACGCAGCTCGGCCCGCTGATCCTCCGCGTCGATCAAGCTCAGCTTGTTGCGCAGGGCAGCATTGACCAGCGCCCGCGCCCGCTTCGGGCTCACGAACGGGATCAACCCCGCGCTCGCCAGCTCACCGTTCGCGTCGCCGCCCGAGAGCGGCCGCGCGAGCAGCTCGACGCTCGGCGCCTCCTCGACCAGGTTGCGCCGCAGCAGCTCGAGCGCGCTCGCCAGCTCCACCGCGACCTCGCCGACCGAGCCCGGCAGCACCGGCACTTCGACCGCCACCTCCAAGCCAGCTCGGGCCAGCGCCTCCCACATGCGCGCCCGGATCAGCGAGAGCTCGGCGCTGCGCTCGACCCAGAGCCTGCTCGCGCCGTCGGTCAGCGCCGCCAGCCGTCGCCGTCCAAGCTGCCCGATCGCAGCCGGCAGCCGCACGCGTGCTCCAACCGCATCGACCACGCTGCGCGCCGCGAGCCGCTGCTCGTACGCCGACGCGATCCTCGCGAGCGCCGCGAAACGCCGCGCGCTGAGCCCCTGCGCGCGACCGGCCAAGCGCTCCGCCAGCCGCTCGAAGCCGACGTGATCGATGCCCGCGCGCCGCAGCGTGTCCCACAATTCGAGGAACGACTCGGCGAAGCCCGGCTGCGTCGCGAGCTCGGCCAGCGTGGTCCCCCGCGCGGCCTCCTGCGCGACCGCAGACAGGGCCAGCCGCGCCTCGGTCGTCCCGATCGGTTGCAGCTCGCAAGCTCGCAGCAGACGATCCTCGAACGAGCGCAGATCGATCAACCCGAGCGCCAGCGCCACGCCCTGCTCGCGCGTGCGCTCGCGCAGCAGCTCGGCCGTGCGCTCGCGCGACGCGAGGATCCGAAGCGTGCGCTCGGGTCGGTCCGACGTGGCCACCTCGGGCGACAAGGTAGCCCGAAGCACGCTCGCGCGTCTCTGCGCCACGCCGGATCGCGTGCGGCGTTATCATCGCCCGATGTCCTCATGGTGGCAGCGACTCAAAGCCTCACTCGGCGGTGGCGAGCCGCTTCCAAAGCCACCCGAGAAGCCCCCTGACGACCTGCCCGAGCGCGAGTGCGCCAAGTGGCTCGACGCCTCCGGTACGCCGTTCGGCGTACCGGTGCTCGATCTGATCTCGATCACCGGCCCGATGCTGTCTTCGACCGCCGTGCTGGAGTACGCAGAACGGGCCATCTCGTGGCGCAGCTCGGTCGGCGATGAGCTCGACGCTGCAGCGCTGCTCGAGCGCGAGCCAGTCGTCTGCGCGCTGCGCTACCCGGCCGATCCGCTGCTGAGCGACGGCCTGCTGTTCGCCCCCAGCGAGATGGAACAGAAATGGGTGGTCGCGCTGCGTGGCCAGCGAATCTTGCTCGCGCGCAGCTGGACCGGCGTGGTGTTCGGGCTGCTCGACGGCCGCCGCGAAGGCGACGAGCTGATCTTCGAGTCACTGTACCTGCACGATGACAGCGGGCTCGGCATGTTTGGCGATCCTTTGCAGACCGTCGATTGGCTGATCCGCACCCACGCGCTCGGCCAAGTACTGCCGCTGCCGGTCGACGACGAGGGCGCCACCCTGCTCGAGCGCACTCCGTTGCTGGCGATGAACGCGTTCGGCCACATGGCTCGCTGCGCGGCGAAATCCTGGGACCCGCCAGCACCCCGTCGCCCGCTCCGCACCGACAATCGCGTGATGCAGGCCGTCCGCGACGAAGATCTGCCGCGCGTACGCGAGCTGGCAGGCGCTGGCGAGCCACTCGATGCCCCGAGCCCGACCCAGGGCTTTCGCCCGCTCGGCGTGGCCGTGATCAAGAACAACCCCGAGCTCGTGCAGCTGCTGCTCGAGCTCGGGGCCGATCCCAACCTCGGCGACGATCGAGGCATGGTCCCGCTCGGCCGCGCCGTCGTGCATGGTGGCGACGAAGCGATGCTCGACCTACTGCTCGCCGCAGGCGCGCGCACCGATGCCGTCAACGTCGACGAATTCGGCCTGCTCCACGCCGTCGCCGAGACCGGCCGCGCCGAGCTGATCCCGTGGATGCTCGCGCATGGTGTGGCGCTCGAGACCCGCACGCGTCACGGGCACACGCCGCTGCACATCGCCTGCGCGCTCGGGCATGTCGACGCCGCGCGAGCGCTGCTGCGTGCGGGCGCCGATCCCAAAGCACCAGCCAACGACGGCAACGACGCGCTGGCGATCGCCACCGCGCAGCAGCAGCCGGAGATCGTAGCGCTGCTGCAACCATGATCACCCACGACGCTCGATCCGCAGCTGCTCGATCGCGTCCGGAATCGCGAGCCCCCGCTGCGCGAACGCCCGCGCGGCGAGATCGAGCGCCTGCTCGAACGACACCGCGCTGCCGAAGCGACTGTCGAGCGCCCACGCGAGCGCCCGCAGCAACCCATGCACCACCGCGTTGCGAACCGGGACCACGGCGATGACTGCGAGCATCAGCTCGGGATCGTGACGCAGCTCCAGCAACCGGCGACGCGCCTCCAGACTCGGCAGCTGCACGTGCGACGCCTCGCTGATGATCACCAGCCCAGGCAACCCGTCCGCGCGCGCGTCCGCATAAGCATCGTCGAGCCACGCCTGCGCGCGAGCGATCACGGCCAGCGTCGGAGCGCCCGCCCAGGTCGCAACCAACACCGGCGCATGGCGGCCGTCGAACGTGATGCTCGCCACGCCATCGACGAACCGACGGAGCGTCGCCCGTGCCTCGTCCACGCGAGCCAGCCTCGCAGATCGCCCGCGGTCTCACCAGCCACTACCGTCGGTACTCGGCTCAGTGTTCGTGCTCGACGCCGTCGATCGGACACTCCCCCTCGCCCTGAAAATGCCCCTGCGTCTTCAGCTGCGCGAGCACGTAGTCCCACATGCTCGTCAGCGGCGTGATCGGTGAGCCGCCGAGCTGATAGCGATCGTCGAGCTCGACCAGGTCCGACGGCGAGATCGCCTCGAGCTCGGCCTGCGTGACCACACCGTCGAGATCCAGATCGCAGTCGGCCAGCCACTGCGCCAGCCGAACGACGCCGCCCTCGCCACCTTCGGGGAAGCCGTTGAAGAACAGGTGATCGCCGTGGATCGTGATCGCCACGCTGGTCTCCGCGCCGGCGGTGACGCCAAAGCCCGGCACCTCGTCGACCTCGCACGGGCCGTAGTGGGTCTCGATGCTCGCGTCCAGCTCGAACGCGATCGCCGGCGCCGCATAGCAAGGATCGCCCGCCGCGTTGCTGCCCTCCGCGACCGCCCCGTTCGGCGGCGTGGCCAGGCTCGCGGGCGGGCACGACTTGCCGCCGACCTGCTCGAGCGTGCCGCGGATCCGATAGCTCAGGTTGCCGGCCTGCATCGCCGCGAAGTCGTCCTCGCCGACGCTGTCGTGCCGCACGGCCCCCTCGCCGGCTTCGACCGCCGCGTAGCTGAACTCCCAGCGCCCCTCCTGCAGATCCGCGAGCGACCACAGCGACTCGCCGCCGGCCGAGATCGCACTCAGATCGATCACGTGAACCTCCTCGCCCTCGGCCTCGACGCTCGCGTCGGTCGCGAGGTGCACGTCGAGCTCCCCGAGCGCCACGATGTACCGATCGAAGCGCACCGCCCAACCATCTTGGATGTTCTCGACCCCATCCCCAGGATCGAGCCCGTCGATGATCACATCCTCGGCCTCGACCAGCACCCGCAGATCGCCGCGACCGAGCTCGTCGCCAGTGCAGCCGATCGACGCGAGCGATAGCAAAATGGAGAGGATCAAACTGTTGTGCTTCATGGCGAATACCCCCACTCGAATGTCGGCCGCGGCCCCGCCACGACCTGGTTGCGAACCGCTCGATAGCCCTGACTGTCAGGCTCGAATTCCAGCTCGGCCACGCAGCCACGAGCGCGCACGCAGACCTGCTCGAGCGCTGCGCAGTCGCGGCTCTCGACCAGGTTGCCGTCGGCGTCGCAGCGCTGCTCGAGCTGCCCCGCGCAGACCAGCTCGGGTCCCGCGGGCACGCAGCTGCCCTGCTCGAGCAAGCCGGCGAAATCGATCTCGGTCACCCACGGCCGCGCGTCGAAGCGGACCAACAAGCCCGGCTCGCCCGCGCTGACCTCACGCTCGAACGCGTCGCTGCTGCTCTTGCGGATCACCGGCACGCCCAGCTCGGTGCCCTCCTCCGGCTGCACGACCAGCTCGACGCGAAACGGGATCACCACCCCGTCCACGCTCGCGCGCCCCTCGAGTCGCAGCGACGCGTCGCCGAGCTGCTCGGCCGCGGGCAGGATCAGCGGATCTTCCTGCGTCAGCAGCGAGACCACACCGAGATCGAACATCCACGAGCGCACGGTCCCCTCGAGCCCGCGCAGCGTCCCGGCCTCGACCGCCTCGCCGGCGAGCGTGTCGATCACGATCGCGTCGAGCCACTCGAGCCGCGCCGTCTCGCACAGCTCGCCCGCCTGCGCCCCCGCACATAAATAGATCGGCCCAAACGCCAGCTCCGCCCGATCGAGCTCGATCTGCGCGCCATCCTGCCCGACGATCGGATCCTCGATCTGCGTGCCGGCGACGTGCAGCGGCACCTCGATCTCCGCCGGCCCGACCTCGACGCACGCGAGCGTGAGCGCACCGAGCAACGCGACGCGCCTCATAGCGAGACCCCCAGCGTGATCAGAAACGAGAACGGCGCCCCCGCAGCCAGGTGTCGCTCGGGCGTGCGCGACGGCGGCGAGTCGGGATCCCAGTGCGACGCGAAGTTGTACTCGACCGCCGCGTAGCGAGCGTTGGTCAGGTTGTAGAACGACGCGCCGAGATCGAGCGGCCCCGCGCTGAGCCCCAGCGACGCGTCGAGCAGCGGCACGTGCTCCGCAAACGCCCCATACGGCAGCGGCCGCGGCGACATGTACGAGAAGCCCACGCCGGCCCGACCGGCGATCTCCCAGTACTTCCCGCGCAGCGCCAGCGGATGCGAGACCCCGAGATCCGCTCGCGCGACGATCGGCGGCACATAAGGAAGGTTCTGGCCCTTCACGAACGCCGGCTGCGGATCCTCGGCGGTGGCCGGCGGCGGCTCGAGCAAGGTCGCGTCCACGTAGGTGACCGAGACCGCGGCGATCAACCAGTCGAGCGGCCGCGTGGTCGCGTAGACCACCGCGCCGACCCGCCGCGTCGCGCCGAGCCGCTCGAGCCGACCCTCGCGTGGATCGAACGCGACGTCGTCCGACAGCTGCGTGAAGTAGCCCGCGGTCGTGACCGAGATGCGCTCGTCTTCGCCGAAGCGCAGCCCGAGATCGGCCGAGCGCACCTTGGTGAACGGCGCCCGCTCGCCGTCATCGAGCGTGCGCGGCTGCGGCGAGCGATAGCCTTCACCGTAGGCCATGCGAATACCCAGCCACGACAGCGGCGTGATCTCGGCGCTGGTCCGGGGACCGACCGCGAGCCCAAACGCGGTCCGCCGAAACCCTTCGATGAATTGATCATCCGGCCGCACCGAGGGCGTGAAGTTGCCGAGCCGATCGTCGATGTCGTAGTAGAGCGCGTCGGCCCGCACGCCCACGCGCAGGCGCAGGTATTGGGTCAAGCGCCAGTCGAGATCGCCGTAGAGCCCGAGATCCGCGGCGACCACCGTCGCGTCGACCCGCCGATCCCAGGTCTGGTTGCGGACCGCCGCGTCGAGCAGGTTCTGCTGCTGAAACACATGATCGAAGCGGCTCGACAGACCAAGCTCGAGCGCGCCCTCGGCCCACGACGCCGGCCGCCACGGTCGCGTCCGATAGCGCCCAGTGACCCCAACCGAGACCGTGCGGTTGCGCTGCTCGATCAGATCGCCGCGCCCGGCCACGCCCTCGAGCTCGCGCGAGCGCTGCATGAATCCGGTGAAATTCTCCTGCAGACGAAAGTCGTCGAAGCCCGCCCACACACCCACGCCCGCGTTGTCGCCCTCGCTGCCGCGCCAGTCGGAGAAATTCCCGGCCATGATGCGCCCGGCCAGCGCGTTTTGATTGCGCGCGCTCGGGTGCGGATAGGTCCCGTAAAAATCCACGCGCCCGGCCTCGACGTCATCGCGTCGGACCACGCCCGCCAGCTCCGAGCGCGCGCCGTGAAAGATGCTGATGAAGCGGTGACTCCAGCGCTGCTCGGCACGACCGTAGCGGACCTGCACGACCCCGCTCGCCGCCTGCCCGCGCCGGTTGTCGCCAAACCCGTCCGTCCGCTGGTAATTGGCCGCCGCGAAGGTCTCCTCGTCCTGCCCCCGCGGGGCCCAGATCGCCAGCTGCCGAAACGTGTTGAAGCGCCCGTAGCTCGACGCCAGCCGCCACCCTCGCTGCGGCATCGCCAGGCGAAAGTCGAAGCTGCCCGCCACCGCGAAGTCACCCTGCCGCGGATCGTAGACGCCCTCGATCACATGCAGCTCGTTCACCGTCTCGCCGATCAGGAACCCGAGGTCGGCGTAGCCCTGCCCGTGAATGTGGGCCGGCAGGTTGATCGGCAGCCCACCGACCAGCATCTCGATGTCCTGCCCATGCTCGGCGTCGAAGCCCCGCAGCACGTAGTGATGCGCGACCGCGAGGCCCTCGCCGCGGCCGATGTACACGCCCGGAGCCGTGCGCAGCAGCTCCGCCCCCTCTTGCCGCGGGCCGGCGGCGTCGAGCAGATCGCGATCGATCGCAAAGCTGCTCGCGCCTCGATCCTCGCTGCGCAGCTCGGCTTGGCCCTCGACCGTCAGCTCGAGAATGTCGTCCTCGGGCTCCGGCTCGAGCTCGGGTTCCGGCTCAGGCTCAGGCTCGGGCTCAGGCTCAGGCTCGGGCTCGACCGGCGGCTCGAAGATCACGACCACCGGCACGCGCACGGCGATCGCCTCATCCCCCCGTCGCGCCGGAGCGAACCGCCATCCCGACAGCGACTCGATCGCGGCCGCATCGAAGGCCGCGCCGGCCGACTCCACCACCTCGACCGCCCCAAGGCGGCCGTCCGCTTCGATCGTCGCTTGCAAGCGCACCTGCGGCGGCGCCTCGCCTGCAACCGGCACCGGCTCGCCCTCGGGCCACCGCGGCTGCGCGCGCTCGAGCACGGCCGGCGGCTCGACCATCTCGACCAACTCGGGCTGCTGCTCCTCGCTGGCCTCCGGCGGCTGAGCCCACGCCGCCGTCGTCGTCATCACCGCGAGCGTGAGCACGCACGCGCCCGGTCGCACACGCGAGCGCGGGAGACGAGCAGGCTTGCAGCGCGACGACATCGTGAGCCCAACCTCCATACATTGCGAAATCTGCCGCGAACAAGCCCCCAGAGCGCTATTCTCACTTGCACAACTGATCAACTGCGACCCTGGCCCCGCCATCCGCCCAACGAGCGCTTCGCCATGGATGATCAGTGCCTCGTGCAGCGCTGACTGTCGCCGTCTCGACCGTCCTCCTCGCGTGCGGACCGGCGGGCGCCGACGCCGAGCCGGTTGAGTCTGCGCCGCGCGCAACCTCGAGACCTCGCCGCCCGCACGCGCCCGCGACCGCGGCTCCGCTCGCTGGGCGATCGCCGAGTCGCGGCCGCGACGATCTCGCCGACACACCCGCGCACCCGGTCGGGGCGGCCTCGAAGGGGTAACCCCCAGCGGTACACGGCCATTCGAGCTTCCATCCAAATGCAGCAAGATGCGGCGCGCAGTGCCGAATGCCGCGCTGTCCGGTCGACATTGACACTTTGACGCTCCTGCGCTTCTGATCAATGGCAGCGGGGTGGCAACCATGCGGGCGCTGTAATCAGCGATATCGCCATTGCAACCCAGTCAGTATATCCGCGATTCACGTGCATTCGATATCAGCGAGATAAAAAATGGATTTTGAACTTGCGTGCTCGCGACAATTCGTATGAGTATCGCCGCGAAACGAACCCGTGCGTCGCGGCCAATGTACCGTTTCGCCGCAATGCGCAAATCACGAGGATACCTACATTGCTGCACACCAGATATGAATCGCAAGACGGTCTTTCGATCACAAAGCACCGACCACCACATTAGCCGCAGGGGCTTTTGGGCCGGAATGGCCGCAATCACCACATTTGCCAGCACCTGCACGAGCGTGGCACTCGCTGGCGGTGAGCAGCAGACCATACCTCCGCATTTCTCGATTCCCGTGGAGGTGAGCGGGGCTTTGAAGTCACAGGACATCAACGGCGATCCCTGGGCGTGCTCGGTCTCGGGCGACCTCGCCGAGCTCGTCAGCTTGGGCACCCAGATTCGGGTCTGTCGAAACAATGACCACTGCGCGGTATACACAATCACCGAGATCCGCGAGGGCGATGGCTCCGATGAAATTCGCCTGGGCAAGGCCGCCCGCGCGCGGCTCGGGACCAGCGGGACCGGCTTCGAGGCCACCCTGCGCCAGGCTCTCGCGACCAAACAAATGAGCGAGAAGGCGGCCAAGAGCGCGAGTGAATTCATCGAGTGCATCGCAGACTCTGGTAATCACGAGGGGCTGTTGGTGATGGCACCCCACGGCGGGACAATCGAGATCAACACTGATCGTCAAGCCCGACGAGTCGGCGACCTGCTCTCGGGCTCCGACGTCAGCACCTGGTGCTGCAAGGGCTACAAGCAGGGCGGCGGCGCCTGGGACCGCTGGCACGTGACCAGCAACGACATCAACCCCAAGAGCTTCCCCGGGCTCGCGAAAGTGGCCAAGCGCCAGTACGCCTACTCGGTCGCGTTTCATGGCATGAAGGACAGCGGCGTGCTGATCGGTGGCCGCGGCCCCAAGCAGCTCAAGGAGCTGCTCCGCAAGGCGATCAAGTCGGCGCTCGGTGACGCGGCCGGACCGGTCACGATCGCCAGCAAGGACAACGACAAGGGCGGCTATGCGCTCACCAACGTCGCCAACTGGGTGACCGTCGGGGGCAGCGGCGGCATTCAGATCGAGCAGAGCCTGAAGGTCCGCGAGAACTACTGGAAGGACGTCGCCGAGGCCGTCGCCGACGTGTACTCGGGACTAGTATAAGAGTCGAAGGGCCGTGAGCTTCGCACCACGGCCCCTGCTGCTGCTCCTCGGCGTCGCCTCGCTTCTCAGTGGGCTCGCGCTCGTGCCCCGGCGTCGTCGCCCGGACTGACGCGACGCCATTCGCCTATCCTGTGGGCGTGGATCTGCTGCCCGACATCCTCGCCGCACCGCACGACGACGCGCCGCGGCTCGTCTACGCGGACGCGCTGCTCGACCGCGGAGACCTTCGCGGCGAGCTGATCCACCTGCAGTGTCGGCTCGCGCGGCTCGGCGGTCGCGACCCCGAGCGCGCCTCGCTGAGCGCCCGCGAGAAGCAGCTGCTCGACGAGCACGGCGCGAGCTGGGCCAAGCCGCTCACGGATCTCGGCGCGCGAGCACACACGTTCGTGCGCGGGTTCGTCGAGCACCTGCTGTTCACCAGCGATCGGCTCGCGACCAAGGTCGACGCCGCGCGCAGCCTGACCCCGCTCGCCAAGCTGGCGGTGATGGAGGTGTTCGGCAAGCTCGAGCCGATCATGGAGGTGCTCGCCTCGCCGATCAGCGAGCGGCTCACCGCGATCGATCTTCGCTATCAACAGCTCGGCGACGCCGCGCTGGAGCGCCTGCTGAGCTCGCCGCGCTGGGCCGCGATCACCTGGCTCGGCCTCGAGGCCAACCGGCTCAGCGACGCCTCGGCCACGTTGCTCTCCCGCAGCGCCTCGCTCGGCCGCCTGCGCCAGCTGATCCTCGACGAGAACGGCATCACCGACGAGGGCGCCGAACAGCTCGGTCGATCGTCCACGCTCGGCCAGCTACGCGACCTGCAGATCACCGCCACCGATGTGCTCGGTCCGCCGCGCACCAACCGACTCACCGACGTCGGCGTGGCCGCGCTCGCCCGGCTGCCGCTCGAGCGGCTGATGCTGACCTGGAATCCGATCGGCGATCGCGGCGCGGCAGCGCTGGCGGCCTCCCCTGCACTCGCCAACCTGCGCGAGCTGGGCTTGTGTCGCTGCGGGATCGGTCCCGCAGGCGCTCGCGCGCTGGCTTCCTCGCGCTCGCTCGCGCGGCTCGAGTCGCTCGACCTCACCGCCAACCTGATCGAGGACGCCGGAGCGAAGGCGCTGCTCGACTCGCCCTACCTGCCGCGCTCGATGGAGCTGCACCTGACCGGCTTTGGGCGCTTTCCGGTTGGTGTCAGCAAGAAGCTGCTCGACGCCCTGCGCCAGCGCTACGCCAAGGTGACCACGTTCTTCATGGCCGATCAGCAGCGGTGACGACTGGCACAGACCCCCATGACCATGGCAGCTTGGTCGCCATGCGTTGCTCGATGTGCCGCACGGCCCTCAATCCCAGCTGGAACCTGTGTCCGTTTTGCGGCACACGAATGTCCGCACGAGCCTTCGCTCGAGTGTCGGACCCACGCGTCACGTGGACGGCGTGGCGGCTCTACAATCGGCACTTCGGCAGCGGCTTGCTGGCGTACCTTCAGGACTTCGTCCTGCTCGCCGACGGCGACATCTCCGAGCTCGTCGCCGCGATGCGGCCCAGCCGTTTCATCGCTACACTCAGTAAGCTGATGCGCGAGCTGGTCGAGCTCAGCGCCAGACCGGAGCTGCCCACGGCCTTTCGCGCGGTCGTGCTGGACTTCGCCAGCCAAGACCACGAGGCGATGATCACCCGGCGGCTGACCCCGACGATTGCGGAGCTGCACGCTGCCGTTCGAACGTTGAGCGACGCCGGGGAGATCGACCCCAGCTTTGCCGATCAAATCGGACGCTATGTCGAGCGCAGCAACAGGGCAGATGGCATCGCGCAAGTCGCCAGCGCGTTGACGGGCCTCGACTCTGGCATCGCTCGCGTGCTTGGCCTCGTGGTCGCTGGTCTGATCGACAACGCTCGATCGAACGCCAGAAAAGACCAGCTCGGCACCGCGTGGGCGGCGATGATCATGGCCGGTGGCGAGATCGTCGAGCAGGCTTGGAACACCTTGGTCCACAAGTGCGCCGACGCGGGCTTGCTGCTGCGCGAAGCCGCCGAGCTGACCGAGGTCGACTCGCGCGCGCAGGCCTTGCAAGCGCAGCTCGTCGCTCACCAACAGTCGCGCGAAGGCGAGTTCGAACAGACCCTGTCGAGCGTGCACGCGCTCGCGCGGGAGCACCCCCACGCCGCGTCGGTTCTGAGCGTGGTCACGCACGGGGAGCTGCTCGCCGAAGTACGCGCGCAGCTGCTCGGCTCGTGGCTGACTCGGCCTTGGATCGGCATGGACGAATCTGCACTTGCTCGCGCGCATCAACACTTCCTTCGCTTGCACGTCAACGATGCCGTGATCGCGTTCTTCTCGACGACCGTACTCGGGCCCGGCAAGGCCGGACTCGTGTTCACGACCGCATCGATTCAGTGGCTGATCGCCGATGGAGTTCCGCAGCGGCTCAGCTATGCGCAGCTGCGTCCCGAGAAAGTGGGTTGGTCCGGCTCGCGCCTGCGCATCGGCGCTCACCGGCTCGAATTGAGCTCCGATACTGACGCAGATGCGGCTGGTCGGGTGCTGCAAGCCTGCTGTCGGCTGCTGACAGTCCGACCCGGACCGCCAGAGTGCATTTGCGGGGCACCGATGCACTGGCTGGTGTACGGACCCGAGGCCATGCAGTGTCCCAGCTGCAAAGCCAGCGTCGGCTACCTCTGACGAGTCGGATCCGATTCGCGCACGCAGTCTTCCTGCACTTGCGTCTCGACCGCTCGTGGGCCCCGGGCCGCCCGCACGAGCGCGATCGCATCCGCGGCCGACAAACCACGACTGCACAACCAACTCGCGGCGACCATGCCCGAGCGCCCGAGCCCGCCCACGCAGTGCACGACGACGGTCTTGCCCGCGGCCACGCGAGCGTCGATCCACCCGGCGATCTCCCGCAGCGCGCCCACGCTCGCGCCCTTTTGATCGAGCAAGGGCTCGTGCAGCAGCTCGAATCCGGCCGCTCGATAAGCCTCGGACAATTGCGGGACGCCGTAGCTGTCCAGCTCTTCGGGCGGCACCAAGCACACCACCGCGTCGACGCCATCGGCTCGCAGCGCGGCGAGATCCTCGTCGAGGTTGCGTCGCCAGTCGCGGCGGCCGGGCAGGATCGTGAGCCCCACGCGACCGGGGCCGACGCGTGAATCGACGAGATAATCCACGCGCAGGCGAGTCGAGGCGGTCAGCAGCGCCGCCACGCGATCGACCAGGCGCCCGGCCGAGTAGAGCGCCCACTTCAATTGCAGCGACGTCGGCTCATCGAACGAGAGCGTGTGCCCGGCATAGCGCAGCATCGCCACGTAGAGCTGAAAGGGCGCGCGGTCGGAGTGGATCAGCTTGGGATAGTACGCTCGCAGCATTCGCAGGGTCGCCCACGCCCGCTGCAGCTGCGGCTGCGTCGACGGGCACTGCTCGGGGAGGGGAGCCCACAGATCTTCGACCTCCAGCAGCGCGTCGGTGAGCCTGAACGCCTCGCGCAATTCCGCCTCGTCGCCGATCGGCGTGAATATATAGAGCAGATCATTCTCGAGCTTGACCAGATCCATCAGCACGTGCGCGCGCCGAGTGTGGAAGAAGTCGATCAGCCACACATTCTCGTGGGCATCGAGCACGATGTTCTGCCCGTTGAGATCGCCGTGGACATACGCCTGATAGAAATTATCCTGGGCCCGCGCGGGCAGCTGCGCGAGGGTCTGCCGATAAAACGCCGCCGGGTTGGTCACCGCGACGCCCGAAACGACCTCGACCGAATCCCCGGACACCTCGCGGCCGACGATGCGCTCGACCGCCCGCTGCACGCCGGGCGCTCGCTCCGGCGCGAAGTAATAGTGCTCGAGCAGATCGCCCGACTCGCGGGTCGCGGCCTTGTAGAGCCGCATCAGCTGCTCGCCAAACACCGTGTGAAGGATCCGCTCGACTCGGTCCAGCGCGAGCCCGCGTTGATACTCCTTCTGCAAGGTCGTGCTGAAGCTCCCGCCCATCGAGGCGTAGCGATACTTGATGGCCCCGCGCTCGTTGTAATCGGCGAAGTCGCTCAGCTGCGGCGCGTTGTTGCCGAGCACGTTCTGAATGCGCTCGAAGCTGGTCCGCTCGCGGCCCATCTTGTCCTGCGGGCCGATCTTGATCACGTGCGGGACCTGCTCGTGCCCGTGCAGATCGACGCTGGTGGTCCCGGCCACCAGGTTGCCCGAGAACCCGCCGCCAAACGGCTCGAGCGTGACCCGCTGGCAGTCGCGGAACAAAAAGCGGATCAGCATCGCCGAGGTCGCGTCGAGCTCCGCCCCGCCTGCGTCGATCTCCGGATAGCGCTCGGCCAGCCCGAGCAGCGGAGCGTTGCCGGTTTGGCCGCCGAGCCACTCGATGAATTGCCCGACCGAGTCGATGACCTGGACGCCGAGAATCCGATCGAGCTGCCCGAGCGCCTGAAAGTGATGCTGGCGCGACGACGAGGCCGTCAGCGCCGAGCACACGGCCAGCTCGAAATTGGGGAAGCGCGTGCGCAGCTCGTAGGCGAGAAACAGGATCTTGGCTTCCGTCCACACCCCCGTCAGGCCCACGCGGCACGGCCCGTCGTGGTAGGGCGCGAGCACCTCGGCAAGACTGGTGCCCTCGAAGTCGTTGAGCGTGATCGAGTCGATGATCGCGACGTGCTTGCCATGCCGATCGGGCTCGCTGAACACGAAGCGCGCGCCCTCGCTGCCGCGGATGCAGTGCTCGCCGAACTGAGCGAGGTGCGAGCGCTGATCGGCCGCGCTCGAATCATGCCAGTCGCGAATGTGCACCACTCGCAGCAGCTCGTCGGGCTGCGCGTAGGCCCACTGCATCATCCGCTCGATCGGACCCTCGGACGGGGTCTCGCCGAGCAAGCGCAGCGCCTCGGCGTGACCGACGTGGAGCTGGTTGGGGATCGCCTCGTAGCGACCGATCGGCTTGACGAAGTCGTTCTGCAGGCACTGCGTGATCAGCAAGCTGGTCGGCATGTCGCGGGACACCGCGACAACTCTACTACTCCTCGACCACGACGTTCATGCGCACGCGCTCGACCAGCTGCCCCAGCGCCTCCACTTCCTTCTTGGTGAAGCCTGCGAACGCGACATCCAGCAGCGCGTTGCTGACGTTCAAGAAGCGCGGGAACGCTCGATACGCCTTCTTCGAGGGCCGCACCAGGATCGCGCGCGTGTCCTTGGGATCGCTCTCGCGCTGCACCCAGCCGGCGTTCTCCAGCGAGCGCACGAACCGACCGACGGTGACCTCGGACAGGTTCATCTGCCGCGCGAGGTTGCGGGCGGTCATCGGCGCCTTCTCCTGAAAGAGGATCATCATCGCGTTGGCCTGCGCCGGGGTCACGTCGCGCAGGCCCTCTTGCTCGAGCAGCTGCTGGATGCGGCGCTCCATCTCACGGTTGATGCGGGACAGCTCGAGCGCAGCGTCGGCTTGCTTGCGACGCGCAGCGATGTCGGCGCGGGTGGCCATGGTCGGCAAGCTTGCCGGCAGGTTCACACGCGAGCAAGTGGAACTCGAAAACTACGTGCAAGCTCGTGCGCACGCTGGCGAACGTGTCGGCCCGCAGTGTCGGAGCGCAGGCGCGGAGCATCCACGGCGGGCCTTGCTCCGAAACGATGAGCGTGCTTAGCATTCTTCCGTTCGACCACCGAAGGAGCCTCCTGTGCCCGACGCGATGATCTTCGACGCCGTTCGTACTCCCCGTGGCAAGGGCAAGTCGAGCGGCAGCCTGTACACTGTCCGCCCCGTCGATCTGCTCGCAACCACGCTGCGAGCGATCCGGGATCGCAACAACATCGACACCGCCGAGATCGACGACGTGATCGCCGGCTGCGTGACCCAAGCCGGCGAGCAAGGCTCGTGCATCGCTCGCTTCGCGGCGCTGACGGCCGGCTACGACCTGCGCACGTCCGGCGTGACCATCAACCGCTTCTGCGCGTCGGGGCTCGAGGCCTGCAATCAAGCTGCGGCGATGGTCGCGGCCGGGTTCGAGGATCTGGTGATCGGCGGCGGCGTCGAGAGCATGTCGCGGGTGCCGATGGGCTCGGACGGCGGCGCGATCTGGGATCCACAGACGCAGTGGGAGGTGGGCTCGGTCCCGCAGGGCGTGTCGGCCGACCTGCTGGCCACGCTGCGCGGGTTCTCGCGCAACGACGTCGACGCGTTCGCGGTCGACAGCCAGCAAAAGGCCGCGGCTGCGATCGCCCGCGGATCGTTTCGCAAGTCGCTGGTGCCGGTGACCGATCGTAACGGCCTGGTGATGCTCGCGACCGACGAGTACCCGCGCGCCGACACGACCGTCGACGGGCTCGCCAAGCTCAAGCCGAGCTTCGAGATGATGGGTCGGCAGTTCGGCCTCGATGCGCTGACCAAGCCGGTCTACCCGCAGGTCGAGCGCATCGATCACGTCCACCATGCCGGCAACTCGTCGGGCATCGTCGACGGCGCGGCGGCGATCCTGTTCGGCTCGCGAGCGAAGGGCGAGGCGCTCGGGTTGAAGCCGCGCGCGCGCGTGAAGGCGTTCGCGACGATCGGCTCGGAGCCGATGCTGATGCTCGACGGCCCGATCCCGGTCACTCGCAAGGTCTTGAAGAAGGCCGGCATGCAGATCGGCGACATCGATCTGTTCGAGGTCAACGAGGCGTTCGCGGCCGTGCCGATGGCCTTCATGCAGGAGTTCGACGTCGACCCGAGCAAGCTCAACGTCAACGGCGGAGCGATCGCGCTCGGTCACCCGCTCGGTGCGACCGGCTGCATGCTGCTCGGCACCGTGCTCGACGCGCTCGAGGAGAACAACAAGAGCACCGGCCTGGTCACGCTGTGCATCGGCGGCGGCATGGGCGTGGCCACCATCATCGAACGAGTTTGATCACCAGGAGCGAGGCACACCATGACCGAGACACACAAGAACGCCGCGCTCGAGTGCGAGTTCGACGGCGCCACCGGGATCGCAACGCTGACCTTGGCGATGCCCAAGGTCAACATCATCAATGACACCTTCGGCCAGGGCCTGGAGGACGCCTTCAAGTGGGCGCTTGCTCGCGAGGGGCGCAAGGGCATCATCATCACGTCGGCGCACCGCGACTTCTGTGCCGGGGCCGACATCGACAAGATCTATCGCATGCGCGATCCGGCGGCCGTGTTAGAGCTGACCACCGGATTGAGCAAGCTGTACCGCGCGATCGAGACCGCGCCCGTGCCCGTCGTCGCGGCGCTCAACGGCACTGCGCTGGGCGGCGGCTACGAGCTGGCGCTGGCTTGTCATCGGCGCATCGCGATCGACGATCCCAAGCTCAAGGTCGGCTTGCCCGAGGTGCAGCTCGGGCTGTTGCCCGGGGCCGGCGGGACGCAGCGACTGCCGCGGTTGATCGGCATCCAGGCGGCCGCCGAGGCGATCTTGCAGGGTCAGGAGTTCCGCGCGGGCAAGGCCAAGCAGGCCGGCTTGATCGACGAGCTCGCGGCCGATCGCGAGGCGATGATGGCCGCGGCTCGCAAGTGGATCATCGAGAACCCGAAAGCCAAGGCGCCGTGGGATCAAAAGAGCTTCCGCATCCCGGGTCCGCGCCCGGGCTCGGCCGACGCACGCAACCTGTTCATGGCCGCGTCGGCGATGCTGCGCAAGAAGACCGCGGGCGTGTTCAAGGCACCCGAGTCGGCTCTGAGCGCGATCCAGGAGGGGCTGAGCCTCGAGTTCGAGCGCGGGCTCGAGGTCGAGGCTCGCTACTTCACCGGGCTCGTGGTCGGCGATCAGTCGAAGGACATGATCCGCACCTTGTGGTTCTTCCGGCAGGCCGCCCTCAAGCACGAGGGGCTGCCGAGCCTGGCCAAGGGTGAGGACGCGGGCATTCGCAAGATCGCGATCCTCGGCGCCGGCATGATGGGCGCGGGCCTGGCCTACGTGTGCGCGGACGCTGGCTACGAGGTCGTGCTCAAGGACGTCAATCAAGACGCGCTGAACAAGGGCGTGGCGCACTTCGAGAGCGAGCTGGCCAAGCGCAAGCGTCACCTCGACGACGCCGGCCGCAAGCTGATCCGCGATCGCCTGACCCCGAGCCTCGAGCTGGCCGCGCTCGCGGGCACCGATCTGGTGATCGAGGCGGTGTTCGAGAACCTCGAGCTCAAGCACCGGGTCACCCGCGAGGCCGAGCCGCAGCTCTCGGCCAACGGGATCTGGGCGTCGAACACCTCGGCGATCCCGATCGGCGATCTCGCCGAGGTCTCGGCCCACCCCGATCGCTTCATCGGCCTGCACTACTTCTCGCCGGTCGAGGTCATGCCGCTACTCGAGATCATCCGCGGGCCGCAGACCAGCGATCAGACGCTCGCGCGCTCCCTCGACTTTTGTCGGCGCATCAACAAGCTGCCGATCGTCGTCAACGACGGCTACGCGTTCTACACCACGCGCGTGTTCTCCTCGTACATCATGGAGGGCGCGCAGCTGGTCGCCGAGGGCCACGATCCCGTGCTCATCGAGTGGGCTGCGCGGCAGGCCGGCATGGTCGTCTCGCCGCTGCAGGTGTTCGACGAGGTCACGCTGACGCTCGGCTACAAGGCCAGCGCGCAGAGCCGCAAGTACCTCGGCGACGCTGCGGTCGACACCGACGCGATGCGCTTGATCAAGACGATGGTCGAGGACCACCAGCGCGAGGGCAAAGCCGGGGGCGCGGGCTTCTACGAGTATGAGAACGGTCGCCGCCTGGGGCTGTGGCCGGGCTTGAAGAACTTGGCGGTCGGTCAGCCTGCGGTGACGGGGGTCGACTACCTCGCGCGTCGCTTGCTGCTCATCCAGGCCGTGCAGGCGGTCGTCTGTCTCGAGACCGGCATCCTACGCAACGAGCGGGACGGCGAGGTCGGGGCGATCTTCGGCATCGGGTTCGCGCCGAACACTGGCGGGCCGTTCGGGTGGTTGGATCGTCAGGATCTGCGCAAGGTCGTCAGCGAGCTCGACGAGCTGAGCAAGACCTGCGGGGTCCGCTACGCGCCGCCGGCCAAGCTGCGGGCGATGGCAGAGAAGAACGAGAAGTTCTTCCCTGACGCGCCATAGTCGACACCCGGACGCAGCGCAGCGTCGCTGTCGCGAACCCGGCGGGCCGATTCCAAGGCCCGCCGGTCGCGTTTTTGGTGTCCTCGCAAACGGATCTGTGTGCGGGCTCGGGCGCTCACCAAAGTGGCTTTCTCGCGCGTGGGCATTCGCTATGCTCGCGCCCGATGTCGGCGCTTCGCGTTCGTGCCCAAGCCCTCCTGCTCCCCCTCTTTGCTTCGACGGTGGCCCTGTCCGGGTGTGGCCTGACCATCACCCGCGTGCAGACGGCGGCCGACAAGCCCAGCAACGTCGCGGTCTACTTCAAGGTCGAGGATCACAAGGGCGAACCGGTCGGCGGGATGACGGCCGAGCAGTTCGAGATCTACGAGGACGACGAGCTGGTCTCGATCCACGAGAGCCAGCAGGTGATCCTCAACCCCGACGTCGCGGCCTCGCACTACACGCTGCTGCTCGTCGACATGAGCGGCTCGGTCACCGAGTCCGACGACTTCCCGATGATCGCCGAGGCGGCGACGCTGTTCACGAGCACGGTCGAGAAGAACAACAAGGTGGCCATCTACGCGTTCGACGGCGAGGAGGAGATCCACAAGATCACCGACTTCACCGGCTCGGCCGGCGGCGCGCAGGCGCGGGCCAACTCGTTGAGTAGCTTCTCGCCCAAGGATCCGAGCACCAACCTCAACGGCGCGATCATCCAGGGCCTGCAGGTGCTCGACGAGGGGCTCGAGGACGCCGAGAACCCGCTGAAGATCGGCACCTTGGTGGTGTTCACCGACGGCACCGACCGCGCCTCGCGGGTGGCCGAGAGCGAGATGCTGGACGCGGTCCGCAACACGCCCTACGACGTGTTCGTGATCGGTCTGGGCGAGGAGCTCTCCGAGAAGGACCTGCAGCAGATCGGCAAGAGCGGCACTGCGCTCGCGCACGACAGCTCGGAGATCCAGACCGCGTTCGAGACCATCGGCAAGCGCATCGAGCAGCTGACCAAGAGCTACTACCTGCTCAGCTACTGCACGCCGGCCCGCGCCGGCGAGCACACCGTCACGATCCAGGGCAAGCACAAGCCGGACGAGAAGAAGAAGGAGATCACCGGCGAGCTGGAGACCGAGTTCGACGCGACGGACTTCGAGAAGGGCTGCGATCCCAACACCAAGCCCAAGTTCGACATCACCAAGGGCGACATGGTCGCCGACGAGGAGGCGCCCAAGGTGAAGACCAAGACCAAGGTGAAGGCCGAGCCCACGAGCGAGAGCGACTGAGTTGTCCATGCTGCGCATGGCCAACTCTTCCAATCTCGATAGCGGGACCGTAGCCGGTCCCGCTCCCCGCCGTGGCAAAGCCACATCGGGGGCCCCTCACCCCCTGCTCGGCCCTCGCGGGCCGTGGGGTGGTTGCAGCACCCGCGACGCATGAAAGCGTCGCTTTCTTGGGAGTTGGTGCGGCGCGCGATCACGGCGCTGTTGCTGCTGTCGAGCTGTGGTCGAGAGACGCCACGCGAGGCGCCGGACGAGCGCGAAGAAGCCGGGCCGGCGCCAAGCGAAGATCCCGAGGCCGTCCGCAAGCGCGAGTGCGTGGCGCAGCTGACCGCCGAGGCCGAGCCGCAGGTGCACGCGCTGCTGCGCTCGCTCTGTGCGGAGTGGGTCGAGCTGCGCGTGCCCGGGCTCGCGTTCGCGTGGGTGCGGCCCGACAAGCCGGCCGTGCACGCGGAGCTCGGGGTCCGCTGCAATGGTGAGGAGCAGCCAGTCGAGGCCAGCTCGGCGTTTCGGATCGGCTCGGTGTCGAAGCCGATCACGGCCGCGCTGGCGCTCGGGCTGATCGCGGA
>DATLLB010000188.1:0-27513 GCA_035538075.1 Enhygromyxa sp. | reverse complement strand
ACAGGTCGTCGGCTCCGCTGCGCTCGCGTGCGAACCACCAGACGAGCACGGCCGCGAGCATCACTGCCGCGGCCGCGAGCCAAAGACCAGTTCTGCGTTGCTCGACCATGGGCGTCCGATGATGCCAGACGCCCGGGCGCTCGTTCGGATCCGCGGTTTACTGCTCGTCGTCGTCGGCCGGCGCGTCGCTTGCCGATTCGTCAACCTCGTTGTCGTCGAGTCCACCTTCACGTGCGGCCTTCGCCGCGATGGTCCCGAGCGTCCGCTCGACGCTGAAGTGCTCGCCGTCCCAGCGCACGATCAGCCGCTCGAACGCGACCGCGCGGCTCGGGACCGGGCCTTGATGGCGGACCACGAGATCATCGAGGTCGGCCGCCTGGATCGCCCACAGGCCGGTGTTGCCGGCGCCGCGTCCTTCGCTGGTCCGCAAGGCCGCGCGCTGAGCCGCGGCGATCTGCTCCGCGCTCGGCTCGGGTCCCAGCAGCTCGACGCCGAGGGTCAGCTGCTGCTCGAGATCCGACCAGCTCACGAAGGTCCAGGTGCTCGGGCCATCGAACAGCTGCAGGCGCTCGAGCTCGCGCTCGAGGCTGTCCTTGGGCAAGCCCTCGTCGGTCGCCAGCATCTGCGCCAGCAACACCGCGGCGTGCAGCCGCGCGAAGCGACGCGGATCCTCGGGCCCCGGCCGGCCCTCACCGCTCGCGACCTTGCGCAGCAACCGGAGCGCTTCGTCCACGCGTCCAGCCCCGGCTGCGGCGCGAGCCAGACGGATCACGTCGGTCGGCGCACCGGTCAGCGAGACGAGATCCTCATACTGACGGTAGGCCTCCTGATGCCAGCCGTGGCGCAGGAAGATGTCGCCGAGCAGTCGGCGAGTCGACTCGCCGCCCGGATCGTACTCGACGATCTCCGAGAACATGCGCTTGGCCTCGTCCTCCTGGCCGGCCGCGACCAGCAGCTCGCCGAGCCGCTGAGCCAGCAGCGGAGTGATCAGCCCGCGCTCTCGCAGCTTGCGACCGGCCGCGATCGCTTCGTCGGTGCGGCGCAGCTCGAACAGCAGATCGATGCGCAGCAGCATCAATGGCAGCCGCTCGTCCTCGCTCACGTCGGCGTGCTTGGCCAGCGCCTCGTCGACCAGCGCGAGCGCCTGCTCGGCGCTGGTGGCCCGCTCGGCCTCCTCGGCGATCGTCTGCCAGCGCAGCAGACCGCCCTTGATGCTGCGCTCGACCGCGCCGACCAGCGCCGGCTCGACCAAGCGCCGCAGCAACGCACGAGCGACGAACGCCCGCGCCTCCGGCTCGAAGCCGTAGTGACCGAGCAGCGAGTAAATGTCGCCCTCGCTGTCGGCGTGGGCCTGCAGCAGCTGCAGGAACACACGTTGCTGCCGCCAGTTCTCGAGCTCGCAGCTGGCCGCCGCGTTCTCGTAGATGCGCAGGCGAGCGGGCATGTCCGATGCGCGCTCGAGTCGTTGCTCCCAGAGGATCTTGCGCTGCGCGAGCGGTCGCGCCGAGGCGTCGCTGCAGGCCAGCATCTGGCGAGGCGCGGGCTTCTGGTCGGCCTTGGCCCAGCGGTTCTCCGATCGCTCCTCCTCGCGCTGCTGTTCGTGGGGCTTCTTGGCCGGCGCGGCCAGGCCGGAGCTCGGCAGCCCGGCGACCTCGTCGGCGTTGACGAGATCGTCGGCGAAGTCTCCACCCTTGTCGGTGTCGAGCTCGCTGCCGCGGCCGTCCTTCCTATCGCGAGCGCCCGTGCTCGCGCCCACGGATCGCCGACCCATCGCGCCTTCGTTGCCGCCACCGCCCCCGCTCGGCGGGCTGGGCTTGGGCGTCGCCGTCACGGCGGCGGCGGGCTCGGGCTCGGCCGGCGGGGCAGGGGCGTCCTCCCTCGCGACCTCGGGCTCGACCATCTCTTCTTCCGGGGCGAGCTCGCCGTCGGCGTCGGGCTTGCCGTCGGCCAGCTGCGGCGCGGCCTGGTTGGGCATCGCCTCTTCCTTCTTGGACTCGTTCTTGTACTCGTTGCGCGCCACCGCGTCCTCGGCCGGAGGCGCCACGCACCCGATCGGCGCAGTCAGAGCACCGAGCAGCAATTCGCCCGCGCTCGGCGAGTCACGCAGATCGACGTCGCGCTCGATCTCCCACGTGTGTGGCAACGCGGCCCCGAGCAGCTCGAAGTCCCACGGCCGCTCGCGTCGCTCGATGCCCTGCCGCGCGTACGCGTACTCGCTCTCGAGCGCGAGGAACGAGGTGAAGGGCGTCATCAACCCGTACTCGAGCCCGAGCGCCAGCACCTTGCCGCGCACGGCATCGGGTCCGCGACCATCCCCGAGCAGCCGCTCGATCCTCGCCGCGGCCCACAGCTTCGGGACCACATGGTCGAGCGCGCCCTTGCTGCGGGTCAGCGGATACTCGCGCTCGAACGGCTCACCGCCGAGCCGCCCGCGGATCGTCACGCGCTTGGGCAGCTCGTGGTGCGTGCGGGCCAGGATCACCAGCTCCTGCCCGCGCGCGAGCTTGCCGGTCGCATTGTCGAAGCGATCGTCGAGCTCGATGTCGAGCTCGAGCTCGAGGTCGGTGATGGTCGGCGTCTTCAAGGCGCCCGACAGCTCGAGCGCCCGCACGACCGCCTGATCGGCGGCCTCGACCCGCAGGGTCTCGCCACCGCCGACCCGCGCGAGCCGAGCGAGCAGCTGCTCCTCGACCGCAGGCCCGACGCCGACCGTGAACAGCCGCGCGCGCGAGCCGGTCAGCGCCCGACGCAGGCGCTCAGCCAGCGCGTCGGTGCTGCGCTCGCCGGAGGTCGCAAGCCCGTCGCCGACATACACGATCGCCGGTTGCTCGGCCTCGTGCACCCGCGTCAGCGCGCGCTCGAAGATCGCCCCTAGATCGGTGGCGCCGCCCGGACGATGGCTGCGCAGCAGCTCGAGCGCCTCGCTGATCGCCTCGGGCGTGGCCGCGCTGAGCCCCTCCTGAGGAAACAGCACCTGCGCGGTCAGATCGGCCGACATCAACGCGAAGCGATCCTCCTCGGCGAGGCTGCGCAGCAACGCCTCGGCGACCGCGATGCGGCTCTGGTGATCGGCCTCGTCGCCGAACGCCGAGGTGTCCACGACCACGACCACGTCGGCGCGCGGGTTGGCCAGCGCCGCGAAGTCGAGATCCGGGATCCAGCGCAGCATCACGAAGCGCGCCTGATCCTTCCCACCTTCATACTGGCTGAGCCGAAGCGGCGCGGCCGGCTCGGCGTCGGGCTTGCGCGTCAGCTCGAGCTCGAAGTCGGCGCGCGGCGTGAACCCGGTGCGCCGCATGGTCACCAGCGCGTCGTCGTTCGAGACCGTCGCTTCGTCGAGCGTCGAGATCGTGTACTGCTGCCCAAGCTCGCCGCGCAGCTCGACCGCCAGCGAGAACTCTTCGATCGTCGGCGCGTCGCGTCCCCCGGCGCCCGCGAGCGGGTAGCTGTAGCGCAGCTTGCCCTGGTTCTCGCTCAGCAGCTGTTGGTAGCGCACGACGATGCGCCGCTCGCCGAGGCTCGGCACCGGATAGATGCGCGCGCGGACGGTCCGCTCGTCGATCCACTCGAGCAGCGCAGGGTTGTCGTTGCTGACGATCGCCGCCTCGTAGCTGGCGACCGCCTGCTTCTTCTCGACGATCTCGCCCGCGACCAGCTGTCCGTTGGTCTCCAGCTCGAACCCGACCAGCGTCGCGCCATCGGGGATCGTGAACCAGTACCAGCCCTCGACGTCGCGCTCGGCGTCGTTGAAGAAGCGCTGATCGACGCGGGTCTCGGCCATGCCCGGCTCGATCGCCACGTCGACGACCTGGCTGGAGATGCGCAGCGGCAGCGCGGGTGTCCCGGGCGGCGCGTTGCGATCGACCGCGTAGAGCGAGCCCGAGCCGCCGCCGATCCGCGAGCCCGCGCGGCGATCGGCCATGCCACCGGTCCAGTCATCCCAAAACACGACCGGCTCGACCGTCGGCGCGCCGCTGCGACCGACGATCGCCTGCTCGCCCGTGCGCACCTCCTTGGGCCCGCCCGCCGACGTCACCCAGCCAGTGCCCTCGGCCACATAGATGGTTGCGCCGTCGTCGGTGAGGGTCAGGCTCGCGCCGCCATCCGCCAGCGTCAGCACGGCCGGGCCGATCGTGTGGATCAGCGGCTCGCGCTTCTGATCGAGCGGCTGCGTCTCCAGCCACACTTGCCCGGCCGTCAATGTGATCCCGGTGTCCTCGCCGATCGTGATCGACGAAGCCTCGTTGAGGAACACGCGGCTGCCGTCCGACAGCCGCACCAGCGCCCGCGCCCCTTCACCCGTGCGCACGCCAGCGCCGAGCGGCAGCGGTGTGCCCGAGAGCAGCCGCTCGCCATCCTTGCCGTCGATCACCAGCACCACTTCGCCGGCCGCCAGCTCGAGCTTCGCGCCCAGGCTCGCCGCACGCTCGGGCGGCGGCTTGCTGGCCCACTGCTTGTAGGCGAACAGTCCGCCGATCGCGAGCAACGCGACGGTCACGAAGCCCAGCAAGCCGAGCAGCTTCGACGGCGGCCCCGGCTGCGGGGATCGATCTTTCACAAGGGAAACGGTGACGTCGTCGTCGCTGTCGCTCATGTCTGGGTCCCGGCCGCGCCGGTGCGGGCGCTACGCCAAGGGTACCCCAGCGCTCGAGAGTCGTTAGCGTTTCTTCTTGGCAGCGGTCTTCTTCTTGGCGGCGGTCTTCTTCTTGGCCGCCGCGACCTCGCCCCCAGCCGCCCGCGCGGCGACCAGCCGCTTGGGCGCGATCGCAGCGAAGCTCTCCTCCAGCCACTGCCCGAGCACGCCGATCGGCACCTCGTCGCCAGGACTGAAGCTCGCGGTCACCCACCCGCTCTTCCCGAGCCCATACCCGGTCGGCTCGCAAAACGGCAGCTCCAACGCGAGCACGCCGGAGTGCGGGAGCTTGACGGTGACGTTCAGCTGCTCCGCGGTCCCGGTCAAGAACAGGAACGTCTTCCCACGCACCTTGAAGGCCCGGTGATCCCACGGGTGTTCCTCCACGGTCTCCGGAAACGCGGCCGCCAACTTGGCGAGCGCACGCTCGGCCGGCGCGAGCTTGGGATGGATCGGGCCCGGTGTGTGGCTCACGGCCGCGACGATAACAGGCTCAACCAGAGAGCGGCCAGGTGAGGGTGTAGGAGGACTTGAAGGGCACGCGCTGCGTGTGCGATCCGTGCAGCGCGAAGCCAATGTAGCTCTTCGCGCCCGCTGGCAGCTGCCCCATCGTGGTGTCGAGGTGGACGGTCGTGCCTTCGACCGTGACCTCGCCGATCTCGCTGCGGAACTGCTTGCCCTGGCAGCTCACCACGATCCGAGCATCGGCGCCGAAGCTCTCCAATTCCGGATCATCGACCCCGGTCGCGGGATCGTCATCCACATTGATCAAGATCCCGAATGAAACCAGCGATTCGCACGGCGGCGCCCGATCGAACTCGAACGTGAGTCGCACCGGCAGCGAGTCGCCGTTTTGCGACGGCTGCTCGGTGAGGGTGATGTTCTGCAGCACGGCCGGCTCGCCATGCTTCACGCAGCCGCCCAGCAGCAACGCCGTGAGCATCAATGGACGCGAGATCGTGAGCTTCACGCTCGCATCCTATCAGCTATCGAGCGCGACCGGATGCAAGCGCAAAGGCCCGCTCGCGCGCCGCTGCTGGTGCTCTGCCAGCAACCCTGCATAATCGGCCGCGCCGTAGCGCAGCAACACCTCGGCCAGCGGATTCCCCTTGCGGTAGGGCGAGAGCCCGAGATCCTGCAACAAGATGTCGAGATACTGCTGATGCCGGGTCGCGACCGCACACCCGCGCGACGGCTCGAAGCTCACGTGCGCCCGCTTCCACGCCCGCACGCGCTCGATCGTCGCCTCCATCGTCGCGACCGAAGGCAGCTCGAGCTCGCCGGCCAACAAGGCGACCAGCCACAGCGCACCAACCTCGACCAGCGGGATGTGCAAGAATCCATGGTTGTAGCCGGTGAACGCCAGATTGGGGATCTGCGGGTGCAGCAAGTGGCGATAGAGCTGCACGCCGTCGGGCTCGGCCTCGAGCAGCGCGCGATACTTGGGCGGCATGAACGGAAACACCGGCGTGCCGGAGCCGAGCGTCAGCACCACGAGATCGCAGTCGAGCATGCGCTCGCTCGCCTGCTGGGCCTCGCGCAGCTGCAACCCGCTCTCGCCGAACCCGAGCAACTCGGCGTGGACCGGCTCGATCCGACCCTCGACCACGAGCCGCACATAGTCGCGAGGCAGCAACGCCGCCGCCGAGCGCATGTCCTGCAAGACCGGATGCGACGGCCGAAGCCGACGGACCCGCTCGCGCGCCGCCGCTCCGCGACCGACCGCCTTGATCGCCTGTTGCGACCACATGCCCTCGCCGAGCGTCGACCAGAACCCGTCGACCAGCGGCCGCAGCCGATTGTGCAGCAGCGACTCGGCGCGGGTCGGCTGCGCCCAGCTCGGCATCATCACCGAGCCCAGGCGGGTGAACAACGCGTGGCTGTAGTGCACCACGCCGAACAAGTGCACGGGCAGCAACCAACGCGGCGTGCGAAACACGTGAGCGACCGAGCGCGCGCCGCTGTCGGCCGCGAGCGTGGCCAGGTCGAGGCCGCTCTTGCCCATCCCGATCACCGCGACGCGCTGACCCGCGAACACCTCCGGCGACTCGAGCTGGCGCTCGGTCATGACCCGCCCTGCGAAGCGCTCGCGCCCCGGCAGCTCGACTTCGGCCTTCGGCTGCGTGTACTGGCCGACCGCGACCAGCACGAAGTCGTGCTCGCGCGTGAACGCCTGTCCGCGCGCGCGACCGCTGAGCGTCCAGCCGCGCCGCTCGGGCAGCTCCTCCAGCGAGGTGACCTCATGCTCGAGCCGCACGTCGACGCCGAAGTGATCGATCGCGGCCGCGATGTAGCGGCGGATCTGCTCGGCCGTCGGGTTGAGATCGGGCTCGAACGGCCAGGGAAAGTCGCTGATGTGGTACTGCGCCCAGGTGTTCTGCAGCGTGACCTTGGGATAGGTCTTCGCCCACACGCCGCCGGGTGTCTCGCTGCGCTCGTAGACGATCACCTCGTGCCCGTCACGTTGCAGGATCGAAGCCGCCGCGACACCCGAGATACCGCCTCCGATCACGCCGATTCGCATGCGCCGGAGATACATCGAACGTGTGCAGCCGCCAAGCGGCCCCGTCGCAACTCAGTCGTCAGTGCGGCGAAATGGGTAGGCGAGCAAGCCCAGGTAGGTCTTGGGCGCGGGCGTGTCGAGCCCGAGCTCGTCGGTCAGCGTCGAGCCGTCACGATGCGTGCCGAACAGGTGATCGATCCACGGCGCGAGGTTGGCATAATTGCCGACCTCGCGGTCACGCAGGTGATGGATGTGGTGGTGCCTCGGCGAGCCAAACAAGACCGCCAGCGGCCCCAAGGGCAGCTCGACGTTCGAGTGAATGAAGGTCGCCCACAGCCCACGAAAGGCGACCAACCCGAGCAGGCCCTCGAACGAGAACCCGAGCAGCACGGCCGGCACGTTCATGAAGAACTGCGTATAGAGCCCGTCGAGCGGGTGCTCGCGGTGCGCCGCGAGGAAGTCGAGCTTCTCGGCCGTGTGGTGGACCGCATGAAAGCGCCACAAGAACGGCACCCGATGCTGCAGTCGGTGCCCCCAGTACATCGCCAGATCACCGAGGATCACCACCTCGATCGCGCACAGCCACGCCGGCTGGGCAGCGAAGCCGGCCTGCAAGCTCGCGAGCGCCGCCGGTCGCGGTAGCAGCTCGATCACGCTCGCGAACACCCACACCACCAACGCGCCGAACAGCAGGTGCTGCCCGGCAAAGAACGCGAGGTCCGTGGCCACGCCGCTGCGCAGCCGTCGTTGCTGCGTCCACATCGGCCGCGCCCACTCGAGCGGCGCGAAGATGGCCGCGAGCCAGACCAGCGCGTACGCGGCCGATCGCAGCGAGGCCAGCCAATCGATGTCGGCGATCATTGCTGCGGCGCCGGGTTTTGTTGTGGTTGCTGAGAGGGCGCCGATTCGCCGGGGAAGTGCATTGCACCGAAGTCACCGCCGGACTTGCTGGCCGGCATCAACACGGGCTCTTTCGCCGGTGGCGGTGCGGGGTTCGGCGCAGGCTCGGCGTTGGGCTGCTCGTTTGCGGGCGGCTCGGTGTCGGCCTTGGCCTTCGGCTCCGGCTTGAATGTCGGCGCAGGCTCGCTCGGCGCCGCATCCTTGGGCGGCGGGTTGCTGGTCGCCGAATCACAGCCGGACTGGGCATTGATGACCACGAGCGCGCCGAGGCTGACCGAGAGCGCGAGCGCCAAGCCCCGCGCCGCGCGGTGATGCATGGAAGATGGATCGGGCATGGCACCAAAGTAACCGTGCACGTCCGCGCCTCGCGTCCGGTTTGTGTAAAACCCCGCCGGCAAACTCCGCGGTCTGGCTTGCGAGCGCTCGCGGCAATACTGCCGAGGTGCGCGGGCCGTACTGGGCAACCCCGATCGATCGGCTGCTCGATCAGCTGAGCACCCGCGCCGACGGGCTGCGCTCGAGCGAGGCCGCCGATCGACTGCGGGCGCACGGCGAGAATCGGCTGCGCCCGGCCCATCGCGGTCCGATCGCGGAGGCGATCCTCTCGCAGCTTCGCAACCCGTTGCTGTGGCTGCTGCTGAGCGCCGCGGTGATCGGCATCGTGGTCGGCGAGACCACCGACGCGGTGATCGTGATCGCGATCATGATCTTCGGCTCGCTGCTCTCGATCACCCAGGAGGGCCGCGCCGGTCGTGCGCTCGAGCGCTTGCGCGAGCGCGTGGCTGCACGTGCTCGCGTGCTGCGGGATGGCGTCGAGCTCGAGATCCCGGCCAGCTCGGTGGTGCCCGGCGACGTGCTGGTGCTGGCGGCCGGCACCTTGATCGCCGCCGATGCCGTGCTGCTCGAGGCCCGCGATCTCTACCTCGGTGAGGCCGCGCTGACCGGCGAGGCGTTCGCGGTGTCCAAGCGTCCAGGCGAGCTGCCCGAGGACACCGCGCTCGCGCAGCGGACCAACGTCGTGCACATGGGCACCAGCGTCCGCAGCGGCACCGGTCGGGCGGTGGTCGTGCAGACCGGCGCGGGCACGGCCTTCGGTCACGTGGCCAAGCGCCTGGCCCTGCGCCCGCCCGAGACCGAGTTTCAGCGAGGCCTGCGTCGCTTCGGCTACCTGCTGCTGAGCACCATGTTCGTGCTGGTGATCGTGGTGTTCATGGCCAGCGTCGTGCGTGCGCACGCGGCCACCGAGGCGCTGCTGTTCGCGGTCGCGCTCGCAATCGGGCTGGCCCCCGAGATGCTGCCGGCCGTGCTCGCGACCATGCTCTCGCGCGGCGCTCGACGGATGTCCAAGCGTGGCGTGCTCGTGCGACGGCTCGAGGCGATCGAGAACCTCGGCAACATGGACGTGCTGTGCACCGACAAGACCGGCACGCTGACCAAAGGCGAGATCACGCTCGAGTCGAGCCGCGACTGCGACGGCCGCGAGTCCGATCGCGTGCTGGAGCTCGGCTTCGCCAACGCCACGCTGCAGGCCGGCCTGCCCAACCCGCTCGATCGCGCCCTGGTCACGGCCGGTCAGCAGCGCGGGCTCACGGCGCCGCGCAAGCTCGACGAGATCCCATTCGACTTCTCGCGCAAACGCCTCAGCGTGCTGGTCGAGGGCCAGCGCTTGATCAGCAAGGGCGCGTTCGAGTCGGTGCTGTCGATCTGCACGAGCGTGCGCACGGCCTCAGGTGAGCTCGCGCCGCTCGACGAGGCCACGCGCGAGCGCCTGCGCGCCGACGTGGCTGCGCTCAACCAGCAGGGCATCCGCGTGATCGGAGTCGGCCAGCGCACGCTCGAGGACGGTCAGCCGCTTACGCACGAGGACGAGCGCGAGCTGACGCTCGAAGGCATCCTCGCCTTTCGTGACCCGCTCGAGCCCGGCGCTTCGCAGGCGATCGCCGAGCTGCGCGAGCTCGGTGTGACCGTGAAGATCGTCAGCGGAGATCAGCGCGCGGTCGTCCAGCACGTCGCCGAGCAGATCGGCGTCCTCGACGGTCGCGTGGTGACGGGCGCCGAGCTGGCCACGCTGCGCGACGAGGCGCTGTGGAACGTGGTCGAGCGCGTGCACCTGTTCGCCGAGGTCGATCCCGGCCAGAAGGAGCGGATCCTGCGAGCGCTCGCCCACACCGGTCACGTGGTCGGCTTCATGGGCGACGGCATCAACGACGCGCCGGCGATTCACGCCGCCGACGTCGGCATCTCGGTCGAGGGCGCGACCGATGTCGCCCGCGAAGCCGCCGACTTCGTGCTGCTCGAGCGTGAGCTCGGGACCGTGCGCGACGGCATCGTCGAGGGTCGCGTCACGTTCGTGAACACGCTCAAGTACGTGCTCACGACCGAGAGCGCCAACCTCGGCAACATGATCAGCATGGCCGCGGCGGCCTTGTTCCTGCCGTTCTTGCCGCTGCTCGCCCACCAGATCCTGCTCAACAACCTGCTGTCCGACGTCCCCTCGGCCACGCTCTCGGCCGATCGTGTCGATCCCGAGGTCGTACGCGCGCCGCAGCGCTGGGACATCGGCTTCATCCGTCGCTTCATGATCGGCTTTGGGCTGCTCAGCGCGGGCTTCGACGCGATCACCTTCGTGGTGCTCCGCGTCGTGTTCGATGCCGACGCCGAGAGCTTTCGGACCGCGTGGTTCGCCGAGTCGCTGCTGACCGAGTTGCTGGTGCTGCTGGTGCTGCGCACGCGTCGGGCCGCGTGGAAGAGCCCTCCGCACCCGGCCCTGCTCGGGTCCACGATCGCCGTGATTGTGCTGAGCGCGATCCTCCTGCTCACGCCCGCGCGTGGCGTGTTCGAGTTCGTCGCGCTGCCGGGCAGCGTGTGGGCGACCGTGGTCGGGATCGCCGTGGTCTATGTGCTCACCGTCGAGCTGCTCAAGCGGCCGTTGCTGCGCGCGATGGACCGCGGTGCGGCGCATGTTCGGCGGCCACGCTGGAGCCCGGCCAGCCACCGCGTGTGGCCGCACTGACTGAGCTATCGTTGACCGTGATGCCGCTCGACGCTCGCTGCTTGCTGTGCTCGTTCGTGTCACTGCTCGGCTGTGCGACCGATCCGCCCGCGGACGAGACCGCCGACGCGAGCGAGACTGACGGCGATGGCGATGGCGACGGAGACGGGGAGGGGGATGGCGACGGAGACGGCGACGGAGCGCCGCACGAGTGTGCGCCGCCCAACCCCGTGACCGCGCGCTTCACCGTCACGCCGCCCGAGCCCCGTACGGCCACCTGCGCGCTGCAATCTGAGACCTCCGACGGGCTGGATGCCTACTCGATGACGCTCGACTGCGAGGGCGTGATCGTGACCGTGACGCTCGACTCGACGATCCTGATCATGCCCAACCCAGGCGAGATGGTCGCGCTCGACTACCGCACCGAGATGACCGGCCCGATCGAGCAGCGCTGGCTGGCGATTCACCAGGTCGAGAATCAACAGGCGCTGGTGCTCGGGGCCGTCTCGGCCATGGACCTCGCGCCACCCGGAACCACGTCGGGCGAGTTCTTCCGCGATCCCTCGCTGGCGATCGTGCCCGAGCTGGTGTGCGAATCGATGACGGACGCCTGCGGTGATTGGCAGCGGCTCGAGCTCATGGTCGCGCTCGAGCAGTTCGGGCCCAGCGGCTCGGTGTTCGATCACGGCTCGTGGTACGCGAACTACCTCGCGTTCGGCTACGCCATCGAGGTCGAGGAGGCACTGCGGCGCGCCCCCGTCAGCAGCTGCGATGACGTGCCGCTGTTTTGGTTTCAGCTGCTCGTGACCTGGTTTCCGTCCGATTAGGGCGCGAACCGGTGCCCGCATCCAGCCGGCTCCATCGACTCCTGCGACGAGCCCAGCCACATGTCCTCGAGCACCAGCTCGTCTCCGTCGAAGCTGAACAGGCCCTCGCCGTCGATGTCGTCCGGCACATAATTGCCGCCGATGCTCGAGATCGAGATTGTGCCGAGCTCGGCGTCGATCGCATAGTCGCCGGTATAGTCGATGTAGATCTCGAAGGGCTGCCACGTGACCCCGATCTCTCCGGCGGCCGTGAAGAACAGCTCGTTGACCGGATCGCTCGGCACGAACTCCGGCCCGCCGCCGCAGGGGATCCGCCCGACCTCGCGCCAGAAGCCCTTCAGCGGGTGCAGCTCGGGGTCGTAGGCGAATACCGTGCTCGTGATGGTGGGCCCACCCTCGATCTCGGCCGACACCGTGAACACCGTCCCGTCGCTCACGTCCTGGCCCAGCTCGAAGGCGCCCGTGCTCGGATCGATCGTCGCGCCCTCGTCGGCGGGCTCGACCGAGAACGTCGCGCAGGCCGGAACGGGCTCCCAATAGACGCAGCACTTGACCAGCCCGATCTCGAACTGCCGCATGCTGCCGATCTCCATCTCCAGCCCGCCGAAGAAGATGCCGAACGCCGCCGTGTCGTCAGGCTCGTAGCCCTCGGGCGGCCACGGGTGCGTGCACATCTCGTCGCCATCGCCATCGCCGTCACCATCGCCGTCCCCATCGCCGTCCCCATCCCCATCGCCATCACCATCACCCGTCTCGGTCGAAGTCTCGCCGTCGTCCGCGGGCGGGTCCGTCGGTCCGCATCCGCCGACGAAGCAGCCGATCGTGATCAGCAAGAACACCAGAGACGGGGCGCTGCGCGAGGCCATGCCCGGCAGTGTACAGGGTGCAGCACCCCGTCTCCGTAGAGGCGAATCAGAACGTGATGTCGGTCCCGCCCACGAGATCCTTGACGATCTCCGCGCCTGGGACGACCCGCCGGACCTCACCGCGACGCAGGTGCGTGACCTGATCGACGGCAGTGAGGTCGGTGCCCTCCGGCAGCGGCGCGACCACCCACTGGGTCTCGCCGTCGCTGAGCGTCTGAATGACGGTCGGCTGCTCGATCTCCTGCCCGCCGATCCCGAACGCCAGCGTCTCGTCGGGCACGATCTCCTCCACGTCGATACCGCCCGGCAGCGTGAACCACTGCTCGGTCCCGTCCGGATAGAGCGCGCCGATCACCAGCTGCTCGCCCATCACCCACTCGTCGTCTCCGGGCGCCTCGCCCATGTCCGCGGCCGCGCCCATGTCCCAGCTGGTCAGCGTGCGGATGCGTTCGTAGGTCTTGAGGAAGGTCCAGTCGCTGCCCCACGAATTGCCGCAATACGTCATGTAGTCGTGGCTGGCCGTGGGGTTGTGGAGCGTGTAGCTGCGGATGCCAAAGCCCCACTCGCCGATCTTGCCGTTGGCGTAGGGGTAGTTGGGATCCGGTCCGGCCGCGTTGACGCCGGGGCAGGCCACGTGCGCGAGGCCCTGATTGTGGCCGAGCTCGTGGACGAAGGTGTCGGCCGTGCGCGCGATGTTGCCGCTCTTGTCCTCCCAATAGACCGAGGCCGCCACGCGGGTCAATGACGCGTTCTGGCCGGAGCCGGACATTTGCGCGATCCCAGCCACGCCATAATTCCCGCAACCGACGACCGGGCAGCCGACGTCGATGAACGCGTGATAGTAGATGTTCGGATCGGCGCCGTCCTTCGACTTGACCGCCGACATCAACGGCAGCAGCGCGCCGAGGTTGACCATTGGCTCGTCATAGCCAATCTCGCCACGAACCTGATACTTGATCTCCTGGACCGGGTTCTCCTCGTATAGCGAGTCGATCAGCGTCTTGACGTTCTTGTCCCCGAGGTCCGGCCGGCGGTCATTGCCCGCGCCGGTATAGTGAATCGGGACCAGCACGAGCTTCATCTGCAGCGGATCCGACTCGAACCCGATCAGCTCCGAGCCGTCCGCGGGCGCGGTTTGGACCTCCATCGGCAGCTTGCTGTTCTGCTCGACGTCGGCCTCGTAGAGCTCCACGCTGACCTTCGCGCCCGGCACCGTCTCGCCGTCGTCGGCGACCAGCCCAAAGTAGAAAGTGCGGTCGAGGGAGGTGCGCGTCGAGTCGCCGCTGACCATGCGGGTCTGCTCGCGCACGATCGGCCGGCCGTCGCCGGTGTCGAGCACCATCCGCGCCTTGACCTCGTGCGGCTCCCAGCCCTCGGCGACCTTCCAGTGCACGCGCAGCAGCGTGTCGCGGTTGCTGACCAGCTTCATGTTGCGCTGGTCGGGCCCGACCCAGTCGCCCTTGTCGCCAGTCAGCGCCACCCGAGTACCCTGATTGGCCTCGATCTCCAGGATCGAAATGCCGCGCGCGGGTACCCAGCGCAGCTCGCTGGTCTGAGGGTCGCCGGGCTCATCATCCCCAGCGGGATCGTCGGCGAAGTCGCCGTCGTCGTCGACGACCATTGCGTCGTCGGTGCAGGCGCCGAGGCCGAGGGTGGACAGAATCAGAAATACACGGAACGTGGGTTGGCGAAACTGACGCATTGGTGGGACCTCCGGAGGCCGGGAGAGCCGCCGGAGGCTCTCCGCCTCTCCAGCCGCGGACGCGGCGTGAAGATAGTTACCGTTGTATGACGGTAACCGCGTGATCGATGTGGATCGAATCTAGCCCCACCGAGCGACTGTGCCCTTGCCAGTCAACACGCGTGATGCCCTCCACTTCGTCAACCGGCACATTTAGCGGAGCAATGACCACTTGCGTGGCGTCATCGCTGAGCGTCGAAACTTGCGAGTGTACCTCGTCCACGACCTCGCCGCCGCTGACGATCGCGATGCGCTGCTGGCTACCGAGCAGCTCGGCCTCCGGCGCAGGGCCCATCATCACCCACCAGTCCTCGCTGCCGTCCGGGAATAGCGTGCCGACCAGGAGCGGCTGGTGGGCCTTGCCACCATTGCCGTGCGCGGCGCCTTCGTAGTCCCAACTGGTGAGAGTCTTGATGCGCTGGTAGGCCTTGTTCCACGTCCAGTCGGAGACCCAGGCGTTGCCGCAGTAGGTCATGTAGTCGTGCGCGGCCGTCGGCGTATAGAGTCGGAAGTTGCGGATACCGAATCCATACACGCCGATCTTTCCGCCCTCGTGCGGGTAATTGGGATCGGGGCCGGCCGCCTCGCTCGCAGCTTGCGGGCAATACACGTGCGAGAAGCCCTGGTTGTGGCCCACTTCGTGCACAATGGTCCCTGAGCTGCCACCTGGTGGGATATCGTCGGCCTGCTTGAACCAGACGGTGGCCGCCACGCGGTTGAGCCCGTCGTTCTGCGTGTTGCCCGTCAGGCTGGCAATGCCCGCGACCATGTTCACCGAGGGCCCATTCACGTCGACGATCGCGTGATAGTAGACATTGGGATCGGCGCCATCGTTGCCCCGCAGCGACCGCATTGGGCTCAACAGCTGGCCGAGGTTGGTGATGTGCTGGGTGTACGTGTACGGCTCGTGCACCACCAAATCGACGGTCTGCAGCGGGTTGGTCTGCAGCAGATCGTTGTGAACCAGCTCGATGTCGGCCTCGGTCGGCTCGACGATCGTCGGCGGATCGATGTACGTGTATTCGATCGGCACCAACACGATCTTCATCTCGAGCGGGGTCTGCTCGTAGCCGATCAGCTCGTAGTCGGACGGGGTCACGTTGATGCCCTCGGCCAGGCCCGACACGTCGACGTCCTCGACCTCGAGCAGCTCGACCCAGTAGCTCACGCCCGGCTGCGCCTCGTCGGCGAGCACCGAGAAGTAGAAGTTGGTGTTGAGGTTCTTGGGATCCGAGGGACCCTCGACGAAGAACTGCCGGGTCCGCGGCGCGAGCTCGTCACCGTTTTGGTCGCGGATGTGCAGCACGCCGACGATCTCGCGCGGGATCCAGTTCTCGTCGACCGTGTGCTGGAGGCGAATCAGCGTGTCGCGGTCGCGGATCATGAACGCGTTGCGACCCTCCGCTCCGACCCACTCGCCGTTTTGACCGATCAGGATCGCGGTGCCCTGGTTGGCCTCGACCTCGGTGATGGTGATGCCGCGAGCCGGCGCGCCATCGATGTCGCCGTCGCCGTCGCCTTCGGCTTCGGCTTCGACTTCGGACCCCTCGGCCGCCTCTTCGCCGGCGTCGTCGGAGTCGTCGACCTTGCAGCCGAGGCTGAGGGCGAGCGGGGCCGCGAGGGCGAGGTGCAGAGCAAGGCTCGAGTACTTGGGGGAGATCATGTCACGCGCCACAAACCCCACATTTCCATGGTCGCCCGCGTTTCTCAAGGCCGAAGTGGCGAAGCGCATCGAGCGAGGTTTGTCGCACGGCGTAGCTTCCGGGCCTTCGGTCACCAGTTTTGTGCTGGGTAAAAGACCGCCGGTTCTCGCCGAATCGCACCGCGTCTAAGCTGCGCGGCATGTCAAGCACTTTCGAAGGGCGCGTCGTCGTGGTGACCGGCGGAACAGGGGCCTTGGGCTCCGCGGTCACCGAGGTCTTGGTCGACGCGGGTGCGATCGTGCACATCCCCGTGTTCGAGACCCGGACTCCGGATCACTTCGCTCACGCCGAGCACGAGCGAGTGCACCTGCAGCACGGCGTGGACCTGGGTGACGAGGCTCAGGTCGTCGACTACTACGCCAGCGTCGCGCGCTCGAGCGGGGGCCTGTGGGCGTCGATTCATCTCGCGGGTGGATTTGCGATGGCGTCGTTGCTCGACACCTCGCTGGCCGAGCTCGAGCGGCTCTGGCGGATGAACCTCGCGAGCTGTTTTCTGTGCTGCCGCGAGGCCGTCCGCGCGATCCGAAGCACGGGCGAGGGCGGACGCCTGGTCAACGTGGCCGCTCGACCTGCGTTGATCCCCACGGCCGGAATGATCGCGTACGCGACCTCGAAGGCCGGCGTCGCCGCGATGACCTCGGCGTTAGCCGAAGAGCTCGCGCCCGAGGGCATTTGGGTCAACGCGATCGCGCCGTCGATCATCGACACGCCAGCCAACCGCGCGGCGATGCCCAACGCCGATCACTCGCGCTGGCCGAGCACCGCTGCGCTCGCGACCGAGATCCGAGCGCTCGCGAGCCCAGACAATCAGTGCGTGCGCGGAGCCGTGGTGCCGGTCTTCGGCCGCAGCTGAAGCGTGCGGTCTGGCATGGGGAGTGCACACCCGTGCCGGAATGGGCGACGCTCCAACCGCCGAATCCGAGTTCTCGAGCGCGACGCAGCGCCGATTCGTGCGCCGCGTGATGATCGTCGTCGGAGTGGTGGGCCTGATCGCGCTCGCGCTCGTGATCTTCGGGCTCGCATGGACGGCGATGCTCACGCTGTTCGGCGGCATCCTGATCGGCGTCGTGCTCGATGGTGTGGCGATGCGGATCGCGAGCTGGACCCGAATGCCACGCATGCTCGCGCTGGTGTTGGTGCTGCTGCTCGGCCTCGGCGTGGCCGTGGGCGCGGGCTTTTGGCTGGGCCCGGCGATGGTTCATCAGCTCGAGGGCTTGCGCGAGCAGGTCACGACCGCGTGGGAGGCCTTGCGCGGATGGATCGAGCAGCGGCCTTGGGGGCCGCGGGTGCTCGAGGACATCTCGAAGGTGCGCCTGACCTCGGTGATCTCGCCGCGCTTCGGTGGGCTGCTGAGCACGACCGTCGGCACGCTCACCTCGCTGGTGTTGGTCGCGGTGTTCGGGATCTACTTCGCGCTCGATCCCGATCTCTACCTCGACGGGCTCGTGCGGCTGTTCCCCAAGCCGCGACGCGCAGGCGTGCGCGAGCTGTGCTCGTCGATCGGTCGCGCGCTGCGGAGCTGGTTTGTCGGGCGGCTGTTGTCGATGACGGTGATCGGGGTGGGCACCGGCATCGGGCTATGGATCGCCAACGTCCCGCTCGCCGCCCCGCTCGGGTTCCTGGCCGGGCTGGCCTCGTTCGTGCCCAACCTCGGACCGATCATGTCGGCGGTGCCGGGCGTGCTGGTTGGGCTCTCGATCAGCCCGCAGACGGCACTGTGGGCGCTGCTGGTCTACGTCGCCGTGCAGATCCTCGAGAGCTGGGTGATCACGCCGGTCATCGAGCAGCGCGTGGTCTCGCTGCCACCGGTCCTGCTGCTCGCCTTTCAGATGTTGATGGGCTTGTCGGCCGGCGTGATCGGGCTGTTCATGGCGACGCCGCTGCTGGTGACGATCGTGGTGATCGTGCAGGCGCTCTATGTGCGGGACATGCTGGAGGACGACGTCGTGTTGATCGGCGAGCCCGATCATTGACCTCTCTCCCATTCGACCGCGCCGGGGTCGAGCGTCAGCGTGTCGAGCCGCGGCAGATCATCGATGAACTCGAGCGCGCCGAAGCGTCGCGACGCGAGCGTGACGTGGGCCGGCGCGTGGATGACCGAGACCACGCGTAGCTCGGCCAGGCGCTGGGCGATCCGCTGCTTGGCCGCGTCGCGCTGCGCTCGATCGCGTGCGTCCTGGTAGTCGCGCAGGGCCGCGTCGAGCTGCTCGTCGGAGACCCGCGCGAAATTGTTGGCGCCGCGCGAGTGGAAGAGCTCGTGGAGATCCTCGTCGCTGTGGCCACCGAGCCGCAGCAGCGCGACGCGAAAGCTGCCCTTGCTCAGCATCGCGAACAGGAACCGCCACGATGAGGCCGAGTCGGGGGCGCGCACGCCGATCGACTGCCACGCCTCGCGGATTGCTTCGCTGAGCAGGGCAGGCAAGCCGTCGTGCTCGTCGCGGGCCAGGTTCACGCGCAGCGGGCCGCCCGTGCGCCGACGAAAGGGCAGCTTGGCGCGTGGGTTGGCCTTCCAGCCGAGCTGATCGAGCGCGGCCGCGGAGCGCTCGGTCGCGCGGCGATCCTCGTCGAGCGAAGCAAACGCCAGCAAGCCGCCGCGCATCGGCTCGCCGGGCTTGATGTCGATCAGCGCGTGCAGATCGATCTCGGTCGGCGCGTGCAGATCGACGGGCGCCTCGCTCGGCAGCCCGGGGCTGCCGTAGATCTTGCGGGTGATGGCCGCGCGCGGGATCGCGTCGTGCAGCGCCGCGCGGAGCTCGGCGTCGGCCGAGAGCCCCTTGTCGAGGTTCCACAAGAGCACGTCGTAGACGGCCGGGCTCACCAGCCACGCCCGAAAGCGACCGGCCATGCCGGGCTTGCCGAGCTCGACCGGCACGTGATTGGCGGCGACCTCGGCCAGCAGGTGCAGCTCACCGCGCCGCAGGGCCGTGAGCGCGGCGGCTCCGTCGTCGATCGCTCGAAACGTGATCACGCTTGGCGCGTCGGGTCGCAGCGCGCGGTGATCCTCGAAGCGCTCGAGCACGATTCGATCGGGCGCGAGCGTGGTCATGCGCATCGGCCCGGTCCCGATCGGCGCCTTGGCGAAGTGGCTCGCACGGCCGCGGTGGGCGGTCATTGGGACGATCTTGATCGCGCTGAGGACCTCGAGCACCAGCGGATCGCGGCGGTCGAACACCACCCGCACCCAGCGACCGCGGTCGCGCTGCTCGGCCTCGGCGTTGCGCGGACCATCGACGATCTCGAGCCGCACGAACCCGTCGAGCCCGTGGCGCTGTCGCAACCAGCTGCGCCGATCGTTGAGCCAGTAGCGCAGCGAATACTCGACGTCGGCCATGCTCAGCTCGCTGCCGTCGTGAAAGCGAATGCCGCGAGGAATGTGGCAGGTCACCATCGCGACGCCATAGTCGGGATCGATCTCGCAGCGATCGGCGATCGCCGGCTCGGCCCACGGGTAGCCCTCGCTGCTGCGGCGCACCAACCCCTCGAACACGAGGTCATCGGCGATTCGCAGCGCCCACGGCTCCATGTCGTCGAGCGGATCGAACTTGCGAGGCAGCTGCGGCAGCGCGATCACGATCGGCTCGCTGGCCACCGGCTCGAGCTCGCCGTCGGTGTCTGCGTTGGGGTCGGCGCTGGCGGGCCCGTCTGCGTCGCTCGAGCTGCACGCGAGCGCGGCCGTGCAGGCGAGCAGCGCAGACAACAGCGACCGCGCCCAGCTGGCCGGGCGCGGTCGTGCTCGCTGCTGCAGGGCCCGCATGCCGAAGTTGTTCGGTCATGCGCGGCGCGCAGTCAATGTTTGGATCACTCGATCGGAGGCGGAGGAGGCGGGGGCTCGCCGTGGCACACGCCGATCTCGAGGATCATGTACAGCAGCACCAGCTCCTGTGGATTGAGCCCCTGATGGTTGGTGCTCGAGTTCTCGAAGGTGCTGTACATCATGCGGCCGCAGCCGTACTGGCCGCTGACGGCCATTGGTCGGACCTGGCCCGGGTTGGCGCAGCTCGAGCACGGGCCCTCGACCCACGTGTGGTGGCCGACGTTGACGTCCTCGCCCTCCTCGTTCTGCACGATGATGTCGGCGATCGTGTCGATGCCCGAGTAATTGAGCATCGTGGTGATCGACGGCAGATTGTTGAGGGTCGGGTTGTTGTTGCCGATGTCCTTGAGCGAGGGCGGCAGCGCGTCGAGCCAGGCGAGCAGGTTCTCGTCGACCACGGTGCCGATCGACTCGTAGGCCGGCTGAATGTCGGGCATGCCCGGATTGTGGAACTCTTGATACGTGGGGAACGGCGCCTCGATGTACTCGTTCGAGTGGTCGGTCGCGTAGAGCTTGCCGCCGGCCTCGACGTAGGCGCGAATGTTCTCGGACCGCGCCTGCGGTACGGTCGGGGCGTTGAGCCAGTACTTGGTCGACGCGCAGGGCAGGAACACGATGTGGTACTGGTTCAGCTGCGCGAGGTTGTCGAGGAACGCGCCCTGATCCGCGTCGCTGATCATGTCGAATTGCTCGGTCCCAAACACCAGCGCTCCGCCGGCATCGACCTGGCCGAGGCCGAACTTGGCCAGCACGTTGAAGACCTTGTCGGGGTTGGTCTCGTAGACGGCGATCCGCGGGATCCACATGCCGGCCGCGGGGTTCCACAGGCCGGGCAGGTTGCTCTGCGTCGGCTGGACGATGTTGCTGCCGGCCCCGACGTTGATGTCGGTCACGCGCAGGAACTGGCCCTTCTGCACGACCAGCTTCTGCCCGGGGCCTGACACTGCGGGCAATGTGAAGGTGCCGTCGGGCTCGGTGAGCGTGAACGGAGTGTCACAATCGAGCTCGACACACTCGGCGCAGTAGACACCGTCAGGCACCGGCTCGACCGGCTCGTCGGTGACGTACACGAGCGCGCCGCTGATCGGCAGCTTCATGTTCGGCGCGAACACGGTGCCCTCCAGCACCGCGTCGGTGTTGGGACCGGGACCGCAATCGGGGTCGCCTTCCTCCTCGGCGCCCATGGTCATGTTCCCGTCGTTGCCCTGGTCGAGCAGCGGACCGTCGCTTCCGTCGGCGTTGTCGTTGTCGTCGCCGGTGGTCCCGGTGTTCCCGGTGTTGCCGCTCGAGATGCCGTCGGAGCCAATCCCATCGTCTGCGGTATCGCGTCGAGACGAGCTGTCACCGCAAGCCAACATGAGCAGCGCCGTCGCTGCGAGAGTCGAAGTTGCGCGTCGCATGCAATCCATCCTCCGAGCCGCGCTCGGTCCGACGAGCGTACGCCAGGATTTGCAGATCCTCCACCTGTTTGCGCGCGCGACTATGCGGGGCCGCGGCCGCCAATTGCCGCCTCCAGCGAGGCCCCAGGCGCGAACTCGGAGATCGGGAGATCCGCGCTCGCGCGGTGCATGGCGGCCACCCAGATCGCGGTTGCCAGCTCGCTGCCACTCTCGTTGCGGCCGAGGCTGATCGGGCGATCGAAGCCGACCCACGTGACCGCCACGTGATCGGGCGTGAACCCGGCGAACCACAGGTCGCGGGCCTCGTCGCTGGTGCCGGTCTTGCCCGCGAGCGGGCGCCCGAGCGCCTGCGCAGGCTTTCCGGTGCCCCCGTCGATCACGCTGCGCAGCATGTCGAGCAGCACGGCCGCGAGCTCGGGCTCGATGCCGAAGCGGCGGGGCGGCGAGGCTTCGGCGATCGGAGTTGGCACGTTGCCGTGCAGATCGGGTGGCACGTCGATGTCGAGGATCGCGATCGGCTCGAGCCCTACGCCTCCGCGCGCGAGCGTGAGGTAGGCGGTCAGCAGCTCGATCGGCGTCAGCTCGCTGCTGCCGAGCGCGAGCGAGGGGTGCTCGGCGAGCGGCGACTGGAGGCCGAGGTCGCGCGCGAAGCTGTGCACCGCCGCGTACCCGAGCGAGTGCAGCAGGGCGATCGGGATCGTGTTGTCGGACTGCGCCAGCGCCTCGCCCAGCGTGATCGGACGACCTTCGACGTCGCCCGGCAGCGTAGACGCGGACGTGAACGCACCCGAGCGCAGCGCGGCACCATAGATGATCGGCTTGAAGCTGCTGGCCGGCTGCCGACGCGCGAAGCGGGCCCGATCGAACTGACCGCGGACAAACTCGCGGCCGCCGATCAGCGCCAGCAGCTCGCCGCTGTGCACGTCGGCGAGCGCGAGCGCGAGCTCGGGTCCGGGCTCCAAGCTCGCGCGGGCCGGGGTCGCGCCGCTCGGCGCCGTGGTGATCCGGACGGTGATCCCGTGACCCGCCGGGAAGCGTCGAGCGAGCGCGGCGAGGTCGAGCTTCGCGAGCTCGCCGAGCTCGATCTCGACGCGATGCTGGCCGAGCGTCGCCTGCAGTCGATCGTCGATCACGAGCGGCTGCTCGTCCGCCGTGATCACCATCAGTCGCTCGCCGATCTCGAGCCGCTCGGGCGCGCGGGCTTCGAGTCGCGCACGGGCGCTCGCGGACAGCGGCCGCGCGTGGGTGCCGTAGCCGTGGCGCGCCTCGAGCCGATCGAGCTCGCGCCGACCAGCCGCCCTCGCGTCGCGCTGGACCTGAAGATCGACGCTGGTGCGAACGGTGGCGCCGAGGCTCGCGAGCGCTTGCTCGCCGTAGCGACGCACCAGCTCGGCGCGCGCGAGCTCGACGAATTCGTCGGCCTCGCCGATCGCCCAACCGGGCTTCGGCGCCTCGCGATCGCGCGCTGCGATCGGCCGACCCAAGAACACCTCGATCTCGTCGGGCGTGGCGAAGCCGTGCTCGACCATCTGCGCGAGCACGTAGTCGCGTCGCGCAGCGAGCCGCTCCGTCTGCCGATGACACGTGACCACGCCCGGCGCGTTGGGCAGCGACGCGAGCGTGGCCATCTCGCCGAGGTCGAGCTGCTCGAGCGTCTTGCCGAAGCAGTCGCGCGCGGCCTCGACCACGCCGTAGCGACCCTCGCCGAAGTAGACCTCGTTGACGTAGATCTCGAAGATCTGCCGCTTGCCGAGCACCGCCTCGACGCGGCCGGCGAGCATGATCTCCTGGCTCTTGCGCTCGACGCTGCGCGAGCGCGGCAGCAGTGTGTTCTTGATCACCTGCTGAGTGATCGTGGACGCGCCTTGTCGGGCCTCGACGTGGCGGAGATTGACGATCGTCGCACGCACGATGCCCGGCCAGTCGAGCCCTTCGTGGGCGAAGAAGTCGGCGTCCTCGGCTGCCAAGAAGGCGTCGATCAACCTCGAGGGCAGCGCCTCGTAAGACACGACGGTGCGTCGCTCGCCGGCGTGGATCTCACCGATGACGGTGCCATCTCGCGCCAGCACGCGCGTCACTTGCGGTGGCCGATACTCGAGCAGCACCGTCGGATCGACCGCGTCGGCCTGCCGGCCGTACCACCACACGATCGAGAGCACGCCGACGATCGCCAGCAACGAGCCGCCGGCGAGGCTCACGGCCATCCACATCAACGTGCGACCCAGCCTGGAACTCAGCCTGCGACCCAGCTTGTGACGAAGTCGAGCGCGACGCGGCGCGTTGTCGCTCGGTTGGGCCATTGGACCAGTGGATTTCATCAGGTGGGACAGGGTGCGGACGGCGAATGCGGCCGATGATATTCCAGTACAGTTGTGCGCTTCGTGAGTGGTTGTGTATCTCGCGCGATCGAAACCGTCATCTGACGGGTGTCGGCAACGCCAAGTGATCGCGTATGATGGCGTCGACCCAGCTTGGATACCCATGAAGGACGGACGCAAGGAAGTGCTGGTAGTTGACGACGACCCCGACGTGTTGAGGTCGTTCATGCGATTGCTTGGTGACTACGCGGACGTGAAGGTCGCGTTGGGAGCCGAGGCGGCGCTCAAGGTCCTCGAGACCAAGACCTTCGACACGGTGGTCTGCGACTTCAACATGGCCGGGCCGCACGGTGGTTGGTTGCTTCGCCAAGTCCGTGACAAGTACCCGCACATCGAGCGCATCCTGCTGTCGGGCAGCTCCTACTCCGAGCTCTCGCACTACCTCGATCCGGGCCTCGTCGATCGCTTCCTCGAGAAGCCGCTCGAGGTCGAGGAGCTGATCGAGGCGGTCAGTCCCGAGGCGTAGTTCGGCGTGGGCGCGCTCGAGCAGGCGATCCGGCGCAGCCCGGACGTTTGGGAGCCGTGGCTGGTGTTCGCGGACTGGTTGTCCGAGCGAGGTGATGTACGTGGACTGTTGATCGGGCTCGAGCATCGGCTCGCGACCGTGCGGCTGAGCGCCGAGCAGCAAGGCCGACTGCGAGGCGAGATCGAGGCGCTGATCGACGCGCACCAAGCTTCGTGGGCGATCGCCGAGCTACCCGAGGCGTGGGGCGTCGAGTGGCGGCACGGGTTCGTCGTCGGGCTCTCGTTGCCGCTCGACGAAGCTCGTGTGGCTGCGCTCCCGCGCGTGCTCGTCGATCCGGCCGCGCGGCTGCTGATGAACCTGCGCGTGCAGTTCGAGCCCGCGTCGGGCGGCGACGATGACGACGTCGACTTCGACGAGGCGTACGAGCCCGATCCGGTGCCCGCAAACCTGCTGCGCTCGCTGTTCGAGCTGGACCTCGGCCACGTGCGCGCGCTGGCGTTCGAGTACGCGCCGATCGGCGCGGCCGGAGTCGAGCTGCTGGCCGGCTGGTCCGGGCTCTCGCAGCTGCGCGCGCTCGACCTGCGCTACAACGAGCTCGGCGACGCAGGCGTGGCGCCGCTGTTTCGATCGGGGCGCCTGCACGAGCTGCGCACGCTGAAGCTGCAGCGCAACCGGCTCGGCGTCGCAGGTGCGCGCGCGCTGGCCAGCGCGCCGTCGCTCGATCGGCTGACGGTCCTCGATCTGCGCGACAACCCGATCGGCCGCGACGGCGCGCTCGCGTTGGCCGCCGCGTCGCAGCTGCGCGGGCTCGAGGCGCTTTATCTCCATCGGTCCGACATCGGGCTCGCAGGCGCCCGCGCGCTGGCGGAGTCCGAGCATCTTCCTCTGCACATTCGCCGCTACTGGGCGGGACAATGGAGCGCCGCTGATGACCGTGAACGAGCAAGCGACTGAGCTCGGGCTCTCTCTTCGCGACCGGTTCTTCGCGCTGTGCAGCGCGAGCGCCAGCGAGGACGACAAGCGGCGCTTTCGTGCGCTGGTCGACGCGACTTCGGCCGCGCCGACGCTCGAGCTCGACGGGCTGGCGCTGTCCCATCACCCGAGCGCGCGCTTCAAGTCGCTGCGCTTCGTCGAGGCCGAGCGGCTCGACGCGAGCGTGCGCTCGCTGTTCGCCCGACCGTCGGCGCAGCTGCCCGAGCTCGCGGCGGTGTTCGTCGATCCCGAGGAGTTCTCCTATCGCACCTTCGAGAACATCGTGCCGCTCGATCGCTGGTTCGACGGCGTCGCGCTCGAGCTCGCGCTGAGCAAGCGCGAGCCGCTCGGCGCCGCACGGACGCCGAGCGGATACGTGTTCTCGCTCCACGCTCGCGAGCAGGCCCGACGAGCGCTCGCCGAGCTCGACGCGCTCGGGCTCTACGTGGCCCCGCAAAACCCCGAGTCGCGCGGTGGTCAGCGCTTCATCTTCCACGCCGCGAGCCTGAGCCGGGCGCTTGGCGAGGCGGTCCGCGATGCGCTGCCGAAGCGCTGGCAAAAGGGCTTCTCGCACGTCAACCCGGTGTTTCGCTGCAATCGCTTCGAGCCGGGCGACGGCAAGTTTCGCCGACACGTCGACACGCCCTACTACGACGCCGCTCGCCGGCACGTCTCGCGCTACACGATGCTGATCTATCTGACCGGCGGCGAAGGGCGGCCGGCCTTGCAGATCGGCGACGACATCACGCTCGAGCGCATCGAGGCGCTGACCTGCGTGGTGTTTCGCCAGGACCTCGAGCACGAGGGCTCGGCGTATCTCGACGGTCGCAAGGTGTTCCTGCGCACCGAGCTGATCTTCGAGGACGCGAGCGTGACCCACGACGCTGCGATCGCGCAGACCTTCGCCAAGGCCTGCTACTTGACCGGCGAGAGCGTGTTTGCGCCCGAGCTCGCTCGCCGCACGCACGAGCTCTACGACCGCGCCGCGGCGGCGCACTGGGGGAAGGTCCGCGCGGCCGAGTCGGAGCCCGAGCCGTTCCTGCACAAGCGCTATCGCGACGTCGAGTTCGTGACCAACGGCTACGACTACTGGTTTCCCAAGCGAACGCCGCTGCAAGCCTGCGCCGCGATCGCTGTGCTCGACACGCTCAACTGCAAGCTCGGCGGCCAGGCGTTTCGCAAGCTCTGCAGCAGCGAGGTGGTGAACGAGTCGAGGCCGCCGAGCGAGTGGCTGCCCGAGTTCCTGGCCACGCGTGCGCGCGAGGGCGGCGAGTCACCGTTCACGCCGCTCGACCTGCGCATGTTGTTCCCGCCCTGCGAGGAGGTCGACAGCGCGGCCTGCTGTCCCTTCCATGCCTGGCAGCGCTGGGACGCCACGCGCGGGGAGGAGACCGTCGACCTCTACGAGCGCGCGCAGAAGTTCGCCAAGCGGCGCATCGCCGGGGTGCCGATCACGATGATGGGCCAGGAGATCTTCCTGGATCCCGACAAGTTCGTGATCGAGAACGGCAAGATTCACCTGCTCTCCGATCAGGCGCTGGCGCCCGTGAACTTCGCGGCCTGCTGGAACGACGGCTCGCAGCCCTCCAACTATCTCGACGTCGAGGTGCTGGTCGAGGCGCCTCATTTGTTGGTCCCGCCGATCCTCTTCGTCGAGCATGAGCACGGCCATCACCTGATGCTCGACATGTTCCGCAACTCGTGGATGGTCCGGCACTCGCCGCGCGCCGTGCCGGTGCCGAGGCTGCGCAACTTCGGGCCTGAAGACTATGACGGGGATACGTGGGAGAGCACGCCGTGGCTGGACGCGGCCGCGCAGCTGGACGTGGTCGAGGTCGAGGACGCGGACGAGCCCTGGTGGACGCCCGACGAGGACGCGGTCGTGCGCGAGCTCTACGCGGACTCGGACGGCGAGTAAAAGTCGGCTCGATGCGTCCGCTGGAATGCGAGCGGAGGTGCACGCATTTCAAATGCAGGCTGCGAACGCAGCCTCGCACACCATCGGCCGCTGCCACCACTCCGCGTATTCCCACACGTCCACGACGACGCAGTCCTTGCCGCTGCATGTGCAGCCCGAGGAATGTCCGCACGACTGACCGAACCAAAACGGGCCGAGTACGGCCTCGCAGGGACCCTCTGCGTGGGCGTCCATCGGGGCGCAGGGGTCGACCGGCTGGCACATCGCGTCGTCATTGCCGGCCATGAAGCTGTGCTCGAGTGGCTGCAGGCCGGTGATCAAGTCGAGCACGGCGCAGGTCGAGACCTTGGGGTTGCTGAACACGTAGACCTCGGTGGCCGCCGGCAAGCCTGCGAGGCCG
>DATLLB010000187.1:0-3291 GCA_035538075.1 Enhygromyxa sp. | reverse complement strand
TCGGTCATCATCTCGCGCGAGTAGCAGTTGGCGGGTGGGTTGCTGAGGGTCAGGGTGGCGACGCCGCCGTGGGCGGCATACTCGACGAGGGACATGAGCGGAGCATACACTCCGCGCCCGTGGGCACCCCACCCGGCGTTCATGTACTCACCTTGGACGTTCGCTTCGGCGACTGCGACCCCGCCGGGATCGTCTATTTCCCGCGTTACTTCGACTTCTTCCATCAGGCGATGGAGACCTGGTTTCCAGCCGAGCTCGGGTTTGGCTACGACCAGTTCGTGATGGGGCGCAAGCTCGGGTTCCCGGCCGTCCACAGCGAGGCCGACTTCGAACGCCCGAGCCGCTTCGGCGAGCGCATCGACGTCCACCTGCGCGTGACCAAGCTCGGGCGCAGCTCGATCGCGTTCGCCTACGAGGTGTGGGGCAGCGACGGCCGGCGCGCGACCGGGCGCAGCGTGTGCGTGGTCATGAACCTCGACGCGAACAGCCCCGAGCATGGCAAGGCGGTGCCGATGCCGGCCGATCTGCGCGCGCGCATCGAGGCGTTTGGGATCACCGACGAGGCTCAGCCCCGATGAACGAGGCCCGGGAGATCGAGAAGCTCGCCACCGTCGGCCAGGTGGTTGCGATCGCCTGCACGCCCGATGGCCGGCTGGTCGCCGTCAACGATGTCGACGGTCGCGTGTGGTTCTACGCCGCCGACGAGCCCGACGAGCCGCTCCCGCTGCGCTTCAATCTCGCCGACGCGAGCGGCGTGCTGCTGCACCCGGAGGGCCGCGTGATCTCCTACCGCAGCGAGCAAGACGAGCTGTTCGTCCGCGTCCACGACCCGCGCTCCGCTCGGTTGCTGCACGAATTCGCGTTCGACTCGAGCCAGCAGGAAGAGCTCGACGAGCTCGACGAATTCGACGGCGAGCTGCCCTCGGTCGAGGATGACTCGCACTTCGAGGTCGCGATTCTCCAGCGCCCGCCACCGCTCGAGTGGCTGCTCCCACTCGAGATCGCCAACCCGCGCCGCGACAGGGACGTGCAGTGGATGTCGACCCTGCCCGACGAGGTGCGCCACCTCGACATGTACCCGAACCGATTCACGCGCATGGCCCTGCATCCCAACCAGCGCTGGCTGGCGGTGCTCGACCGCAGCACATGGATCATCGATCTCGAGGCTGGCGAGCTGGTCAACACGCTCGCGTACGGCATCGACATGGCCTCGCTGTTCGAGTACGGCGAGGGCACGCACACGATCGGCTTCGATGAACGCGGCCTGCTCACGGTCGCGAGCGTGGCGATCAGCGGCAACCCGTTCTTGCAGGTCGATCGCATCGAGGTCGAGTCCGGCGATCAGGAGTCGATCACGGAGAACTGGCGGCAGGGCTGGGATCCACCCGCGATCGAGGTCCACGTCTACGATCCGACCACTCACCTGCCGCCCGAGCGCATCCCGGAGGGCACCTACAAGGTTCTGTTTCGCCCGCGCGCGATCGAGCTGTGGTCGCGCGCCGGGCTGCTGCGCGGCGTGTCTGTGGGCGCGCGGACCTGCGTGATCCCGAGCTTCGATCCGGGCAGCTTCTGCGCCGAGCCACGCGCGCTGTTGGTCACCGACGAGAGCCTCGAGCTGCTCGACCTCGTGACCGGCGAGCGCTCGCCTCGGCGGCCGCCGCTCGGCGAGCCGCTGCAGACCAGCAGGCTCGATCACATCGGCTTCGATCCTGCGCGCCGTCGCGTGCTGCTGTGGCGCGATCGCGTCGCGTTGCTCGCTGCGCCGATCGGTGAGGATCGCTGGGGCGTGTGCGAGCTGCCCGAGGATCGACGCGTGCGAGATTGGGCGTTCGCGAGCGAGAGCGGTCGCGCGTTCGTGGTCGACGAGGACGGCGATCTGTGGGTCGGCCGTCTCGATCCCGAGCCCCGGCCGAGCCTGCGACCGCGGCCCTCGCTGGAGCCGCTCGAGCGCGAGTTGCTGGCGCACCCCCACGACGCGGCCCCGTTCTTGGTCTACGCCGACGCGCTCAGCGAGCGCGGCGACGTGCGGGGCGAGCTGATCCTCCTGCAGCATCACGGTGCGCTCGACGACGCTCGCACGCTGATCGAGCGCAACCGCGAGGCGCTGCTCGGCCCGATCGACGGGCTCGCGCCGACCAGCTTCGAGCTGCGCTGGGAACGTGGCTACGTTCGCTCGGCGAAGTTCGACATCACCTACGACGCGCTCGGCTCGGTGCTCGCGTTCCTGGCCAGCGAGCCTGCGCGGCTGATCGAGTCGCTCGAGCTGCAGCTAGCTCCGCGCTCGAACGTCGACGACGTGTCCGCCATCTACGGGCAGATCGACGCGTACCTGACCGCCGCCCGCCACCTGCCGCTGCTGTGCACGCTGAAGCTCGGGGCCAACAATCTGCGTTGACTATAGCCGCTCCGATCATTCTAGTTTTTCGCGATGGCGCTCGCAGCTAGCTTCTGATCATGAGCGTCTTGCAAGACCCCGAGCTCGCCCGTCGCCACGCCGCGCTCGCCCAGGTCAGCCTCAACCCGCGTCGCCACCTGGCCAGCGACGCGCTCGCCCACTCCGAGGCGGTCGCTAGCATGGCCCGTCGACTCGGCGAGCAAAACGGCTGCACCGCCGCACAGCTCGAGTTGCTCGAGGATCTCGGCCGCGTCCACGACATCGGCAAGACCACCGGCACCGCGCGACCCGAGGCCTCGCTCGACGTGCTCACGGCCTGCGAGATCACGGACGCGCAGCTGCTCGCGCTGGTCGAGCGCCACGACTGCAACCTGCCGTGGTTTCAGTCGCACACGCGCGGGCAGGCGCCGTCGGACAAGGCCTGGCGCCGGATCGCCGCCGCCGTGGATCTGCGCTTGCTCTGCATGTTCATGGTCGCCGATCGCGTCGACGCGCCGGGTGGCTGGCGACGCAACGCGCCGACCGTGTGGTTCCTCGAGCAGGCCCGAACCCGCGGGCTGATCGGCGCGCTGCAGCTCGATGTCCCCGACGTGCCGAGTGAGCGCTGCGCTGGCGCGGCGCTCATCCGTGAGCGCGACAGTGGGCCCGAGCTGCTGCTGATCCGCACGCGCGCGCACGGCTACGAGCTGCCCAAGGGCGGCATCGAGTTCGACGAGCTCGCGCTCGAAGCCGCCGCCCGCGAGCTGCGAGAAGAGGCCGGAGTCGTCGGCGAGCTCGACCTCGACCCCGAGCCGATCGGCGCGCTCGAGTACGACGTCGGCCACCGCAAGCGCGTGACCTACTTTTGTGGTCACGGGGGTGACTTCGCGGAGCTACCCCGGCGCACGCTCGAGCGA
>DATLLB010000186.1:0-2883 GCA_035538075.1 Enhygromyxa sp. | reverse complement strand
TGATCGGCGTGTCGACCTGCCCGTATCACGACGCCGGAGCCAGCGACGCCGATGAGCTCGCGCTCGCGCTCTCGACCTGCGCCGAGCTCGTGCGGCGTGGCGAGGGCCTCGGCCTCGAAGCTGGCGATCTCGCATCGGGGCTGATCTGGACCGTGGCGATCGCCGGGCGTCCGTTCGAGGCCATCGCCAAGCTCCGCGCCGCGCGGCTTTGTTGGGCCAAGTTCGCCAGCGCGTGTGGGCTCGCGCCCGAGCAGCGCAAGCTGTGGATTCACGCGACCGCCTCGCAGCGCACGTGGACGCGACACGGACCGTGGGTCAACTTGCTGCGCGGGACGATCGGCACCTTCGCCGCGGAGGTCGGTGGGGCGGACTCGATTGCGACGGCGGCGTTCGATCAACTGTGTGGGGCCGAGCTGGTCGGCAGCGAGCTCGGTCGGCGGCTGGCGATCGACACGCAGATCATCCTGCGCGAGGAGTCGGGCCTCGATCGCACGCTCGATCCCGCAGGCGGGAGCCACTACGTCGAGGCGCTGACCGACGCGCTCGCGCGTGCGGCTTGGCAGCGCTTTCGCGAGCTCGAGCGCGATGGTGGGCTGGTCGCCAATTTGTGCTCGGGGGCCGTTCAGCGACGCATCGCCGCGAGCGGCGAGCAGCTGCGTCAGCGCGTGGTCGTGCGCAAGCAGCCGATCACGGGGATCAGCACTTATCCCGTCCTCGCCGACGAACCCACGCCCGCGCAGGAGCACCGCGCTAGCGAGCGCGAGCTCGGCCCGCTGCGGAGCTCGCCCACGCTCGAGCCCGCCGAGGTCCAGCCGTTGCCGGTCTTGCGCCTGGCCGCGCCCTTCGAGCGGCTGCGCGACGCCAGCGATGCGTGGCTCGAGCAGCACGGCGTGCGCCCGCGAATCTGGTCGCTGAACCTCGGCCCGCTCGCCGTCCACCAGCCGCGGGCCGATTTCGCGGCCAATCTGTTCGGCGCGGGCGGGCTCGAAGTGGTCGGCAGCGACGGCTTCGACGCCGTCGATCCTGCGATCGCTGCATTGGGTCCGAGCGCCTGCAAGATCGTGGTGATCTGCGGACGCGATCAGGACTATGTCCGCTTGGTCCCCGCGCTGGTGCCCGCGCTGCGCAGCGCAGGAGCCGAGCGCGTGTGGGTGGCAGGGCGGCCGCCGACGGACAATTGGGGGATTGCCCCCGAGCTCGCGCCGGACTCGATCCATCTCGGCTGCGACGCGCTCGCAGCCTGCGAGCTGGCCCTGCGCACGCTCGGGGCAATCGCCAACTCGGGAGCGGAGGGCTGAATCATGAGCGCCATCAATTGGGCCGACCTCGACTTCGACGCCATCGCACTCCCCGACGCGCCACCGCCAAGCTCGGATGCGCAGCCCTGGCTAGCGCCCGAGGGCCTCGCGATCGAGCCGATCTACACGCCCGAGCACCTGCGCGAGCTCGGCGGCCAGCTCACCACCGTGCCCGGGCTGCCGCCGTTCCTGCGTGGTCCGTACGCGACCATGTACACGGTCCGGCCGTGGACCATTCGCCAATACGCAGGCTTCTCCACGGCCGAGGCCAGCAACGCGTTCTACCGACGCAACCTCGCGGCCGGGCAAAAGGGCCTCTCGATCGCGTTCGATCTCGCCACCCACCGCGGCTACGACAGCGATCACCCGCGCGTCGTCGGTGACGTCGGCATGGCCGGCGTTGCGATCGACTCGATCCTCGACATGCGCATCCTGTTCGACCGGATCCCGCTCGATCGCATGAGCGTGTCGATGACCATGAACGGCGCGGTGCTGCCGATCATGGCGCTCTACATCGTCGCCGCCGAGGAGCAGGGGGTCGCGCAATCCGAGCTGACCGGGACCATTCAAAATGACATCTTGAAGGAGTTCATGGTCCGCAATACCTATATTTATCCGCCGAAGCCATCGATGCGGATCATCGCGGACATCTTCGCGCACACCGCCGCGCACATGCCCAAATTCAACTCGATCTCGGTCTCCGGCTATCACATGCAGGAGGCTGGGGCGACCGCCGATCTCGAGCTGGCCTACACGCTCGCCGACGGGCTCGAGTACATCCGCACGGGCATCGCCGCCGGGCTCTCGGTCGACGCCTTCGTCCCGCGGATCTCGTTCTTCTGGGCGATCGGCATGAACTTCTTCATGGAGGTCGCCAAGCTCCGCGCCGCGCGGATGCTGTGGGCCGAGATCGTCCAGCGCTTCGAGCCCAAGAGCCGAAAGTCGCTGGCCCTGCGCACGCACTCGCAGACCTCGGGCTGGTCGCTGACCGCCCGCGATCCCTTCAACAACGTCGCGCGCACCTGCATCGAGGCGCTCGCAGCCACGCTCGGCCACACGCAGTCGCTGCACACCAACGCATTCGACGAGGCGCTCGCGCTGCCCAGCGACTTCTCGGCCCGCATCGCCCGCAACACGCAAATTCAACTACAGGAGGAGACCGGAATCTGCGAGGTCGTCGATCCCTGGGGCGGCAGCCATTACGTCGAGCGCCTCACCCACGAGCTCGCCCAAAAGGCCCGCACGCTGATCGCCGAGATCGAGGAGATCGGCGGCATGGCCAAGGCCATCGAGGCCGGCGTACCCAAGCTGCGCATCGAGGAGGCCGCCGCCCGCACGCAGGCGCGCATCGACGCCGGGCAGCAGACCGTGGTCGGGGTGAATCGCAACGTGCTTGCACACGAGCCCGACATCGACGTGCTGCGGGTCGATAACACGGCCGTGCGCGAGGCTCAGCTCGCCCGCCTGCGCGAGCTGAAGTCCCAGCGCGATCGAGCCGAGGTCGATCGCACGCTGTCTGTCTTGCGCCAGTCCGCCGAGACCGGCGAGGGCAACCTGCTCGCGCTCGCCGGTCTCGGCGGACTGG
>DATLLB010000185.1:0-6449 GCA_035538075.1 Enhygromyxa sp. | reverse complement strand
GCGCGATCGGAGCACGCGATCCGATCAGCGCTTGTGGCTGCCCATCGGCGTGCTGCTGCGCTTGCCCGGCTCGATCTGCGAGTCGAACAGCGAGAGCTGCCGCAAGGACCGCGGCGCGCGGTCGCGGGCGAGCTCGCGCCGCGCTTCCTCCTGGAGCAGCGCCCGGATCGGCGCGTGGCAGATCTGGCAGCCGGTCCCGGCCTCGCAGTGCCGGCCGACGGACTCGACCGAGTCGGCGCCCTGGCGGATCGCCGCGAGGATCTCGGACTCGGCCACCGCGAGGCAGTGGCAGACGAGCGGATCGTCCTCGCGCATTGCCGTCCCTTGTAGCACGGTAGCGATCGGGCGAGCCGCAAAAACACTGCAATGGGAGTTGGGCCGGGCCGACAAAGGGGGGCATGCACACCCGAACGTCAGTGCTGCTCGCGCCGCTCCTCGTCGTGCTTCCGATCCACACCCTGACCGCCGGACCAGCGAGTGGGGGCACGCCTCGCTCGTGCGCCCGCGCGCAGCTGATCGATGGCGAGCTGCGCTGCGACGAGGAGCTGCTCGAGGATCTCCGCGCGCTGTGCCCTGACGCACCTGCGCGACCGCTCGGGCCGGGCGACGCGGTGGACGCCTGCGCCGTGACCCGCATGCCGCCCGATCAGCTCGCCGCGCTCGCGCAGCCGGTCGACATCAACACGGCCACGCTCGACGAGATCGCGAGCTTGCCGGGCATCGGCCCGGTGCTGGCCGAGCGCCTCGTCGCTGGTCGGCCCTACGCGAGCGTCGACGAGCTCGACGCGGTCAGCGGCATCGGCCCGGCGCGGCTCCAAGCCCTGCGCGCGCGAGCACGGGTCACGCCTCGGTCCCGATGATCGCCTCGAGCTCGGCCACTGCCTTCGGCGCTCCAGCGGTCAACACCTCGGGGCCTTCGGGGCGGATCAGCACGTCGTCCTCGATGCGGATGCCGATCCCGCGAAAGCCCTCGGGCACGTCGTCGAGGTCGGCGGCGATGTAGAGGCCTGGCTCGATCGTGATCACCTGCCCGGGCGCGAGCGGACGCGGGCTGCCGCCGAGCGTGTAGCGACCCGCGTCGTGCACGTCGACGCCGAGCCAGTGGCTGGTGCGGTGCATGTAGAACTTGCGATAGAGCTTGTCCTCGCGGATGCGCTCGCACGAGCCCTCGATCAGGCCGAGCTCGGCGATGCCGCGACAGAGCACGTCGACGCAGGCCTCGTGGATCGCGTCGATGGTGCCGCCGACCACCGCACGCTCGATGCCGGCGAGGTTGGCCGCGAGCACGACCTCGTAGAGGGCCCGCTGCTCGGCGGTGAACTTGCCGTTGACCGGCCACGCGCGGGTGATGTCGCCGCTGAAGTAGTCCCACTCCGCGCCCGCGTCGATCAGCAGGATGTCGCCGTCGCGCATGCGATCGCGGTTGTCGACGTAGTGCAGGATCGTCGCGTTGTCGCCGGCGCCGACGATGCTGCCGTAGCCCGGGCCCGAGCTGCCGCGCCGGCGAAACTCGTACTCGAGCAGCGCCTCGACCTCGTACTCGAACATGCCCGGTCGGGTGCGTCGCATCGCCGCCACGTGAGCGTCCGCGCTGATCTCGATCGCACGCCGCAGGCTCGCGAGCGCAGCGTCGTCCTTGATCAGGCGATCTTCGCCAAGTAGATCCGCGGCCTCGCCGTAGCGCAGCGGTGGGGTCGCGCCCTCGCGGTTGCGCCGACGCAGCTGCGCCGTCGCTCGCAGCAGCGCGGCGTCGAGCTCCGGCCAGCGCCCGAGCGGCAGGTACACGGTCTCGCAGCCGTCGATCAGCTTCGGCAGGCGATCGTCGAGCTCGGCCAGCGGAAACGCTTCGTTGGCCCCGAACCGCTCGACCGCGCCGCTCGGGCCGATCCGTCGGCCGGTCCAGATCTCGGCCTCGCGCTCGCGCGGGCGCACGAACAGCGTGAACGCGAGCTCGTCGGTGGTGCCGGGCTTGGCTCGCAGGACCAGGAACGCACCCGGCTCCTCGAGCCCGGTGAGGTAGTGGAAGTCCGAGTCGGGGCGGAACCGAAACTCGGTGTCGTTGGCTCGCGTCAGCAGTGCGCCGCCGTACAGGATCAGCGCCGCAGATTGTTCGCGCAGCGTCCGGGCGATGCGGGCGCGGCGTTGAGCGTAGACCTCGAGCGAGGGGCGGGGACGGACGGCCATGCCGAAGAGTATCCGAGCCGCGTCACGTGGCCGTTGCGCAGCGGCTGAGCGAGGAAGACCTCCCCGCTTTCGAGCGGGCCATCACGGGTGAGGAGTCGCGCGTGGGACTCGACCGCGAGCATTTCCCTGCGCACGAGCCTTCGCGGGCCGGCGCGTGTGGTGCCACCGTTCAAAGTAGAAAAAATGCATGGCGGTGTGATCCATCGGACGCAGGATCACAGACCCAACCGAGCCGACCGTCACCCGGATCTAATCTTGCGCTCAGCTTGCATAGATCCGGCGACCGGCTAATGGTTGCGGCCGATGTCGCCCCGCGAGCTGAGCAATCGCCGAATCCACGAAGTCCGTGACGCACTGGCCTCTTACCAACCGGTCTACGAAGGAACCGACATCAACCAGCTCTCACGCCTCTGTCAGGCCGTGTTGACGTCGATCGACGTCCGCGACCTTCGTGACACGACCACCGTCGAGCTGATCGAGCAGCTGGAGCTGGTCCTGCAGACCATCAAGGTCCGCAAGACCGGCGAGATCAAGGCGACCGTGCGCCGCCGCGACGACGACATCGTGGTGCTCGAGAGCTGCGTCGACGACCAGCCGTTCCTGGTCTCCGCGGTCCGGGCCCTGATCGCCAGCGAGGACCTCGAGGTCCGCACCTCGCTCAACGCCGTGACCAAGCTGCGCCGCGATCGGCAGGGCCAGCTGGTCGACTTCAACTCCGGCAGCCGCGAGTCGATCATCCGGATCGAGGCGCGCACGCCCGAGGGCTACGACCTCAGCGAGACCGGGATCGCGGCGCTTCGTGATCGGCTCGAGCAGCGCCTGCGCATCACCTCGGCGATGGTCGGCGACTTCCAGACCATGAAGTCGCACATCCGCTCGCTCGCCGACGGCTACGCGAGCGCGGCCGCGATGAGCCAGGCCGAGCTCTCGGTCGACCTGCGCGAGGCCGAGGGCCTGCTGCGCTGGCTGTGCGAGGACAACTACGTGATCTTCTCGGTCGAGGAGTACAACCGGGACGCGGCCAACCTGGTCGCGCTCGGGACCGCTGCGGTGGCCCTGCCGAGCCGCGACACCGAGCTACTGCGCAAGGCCGCGAGCGAGACCGATCGCCTGGTCCGCTACCAGCGGAGCAAGGAAGAGTCGCCGGTCCATCGCGCCGGCAAGCCCGGTCACTTCGTGTTCACGGCCGTCAATCGCAGCGGCGATGCGACCGGCGTGACCGTGGTCGACGGCCTGTTCACCTACAAGGCTCTGCACACGCCGCCCGAGGAGATTCCGTACCTGCGTGGGGCGCTGCGCGACTTCCTGCGCGACCGCGACGTGTCGGTCGACAGCCACCGCGGCAAGAGCATCACCAACGCGTTCAACTCGCTGCCGCTCGAGTACCTGCTGGCCGAGTCGCGCGACAACGTGTGGGAGCTGACCGACCGCGTGCTGCGAGCCGAGGAGGAGGGCGGCAGCGACGTCCACATCCAGATCGGCGAGGGTGGTCGGTTCGCGTTCGTGTTCATCGCGCTGCCGCGCGAGCGCTTCTCCGAGGAGCTGCGTGTCGAGCTGCAGGACCTGCTGCTCGAGGAGCTCGGCGCCACCTACTCGGACTACGGCGTCTACCTCGATCGCTACGAGAACGCGATCGTGCACTTCTACGTGACCGCCCCCGGACCGCTGCGGGCGCTCGAGACCGACAGCCTGCGCGCCAAGGTCCACGCGATGGCCAAGGGCTGGCACGAGCGCCTGCGCGAGTCGTTGCGCCACTACGTCGCCGACTACCTGCCCGACGTCGACAAGCCCGACGAGCGGGTCGACGAGCTGTTCGACGTCTACGTCGACGCGTTCTCCGAGGAGCACCGCCGCCGCGCCGCCGACGAGCGGCTGGTCGGCGACCTGCGCTGCATCGAGAACCTCCGCGCCGGCGAGCCGCTCGACTGCGACCTGTTCATCTCGCGGACCGGCGATCACCCGGGCAGCCTCAACCTGCGCGTGTTCTCGCGTGAGCCGCTGACCTTGAGCGCGCAGCTGCCCGTGATCGACAGCTTCGGCTTCGAGGTGATCGATCAATACGTCCGCGAGCTCAAGCTCCCGCACGCCGAGGTGTTCGAGATGCACACCTTCCGGCTCGACGTCCGCCGCGAGCACCACCGCGCGGTGCTCGGGCGCGTCAGCGAGATCACTCGCGGGCTGCGGGCGGTGTACTCGGGCCGGGCTGGTCGTGATCACCTGAATCGGCTGGTCGGGTCGACCAACCTCAGCATCGAGGACGTGATCATCCTGCGCGCCTACGTGGCGTACCTGCATCAGCTCGGCGTGGTCTGGGACAACGAGCTGATCCATCAGGTGCTGGTCCGTCACCCGCTGGTCAGCCAGGCGCTGATCACCTGGCTGGCCTCGCGCTTCGATCCGCGCGAGACCGGGCTCGATCGCGAGCTCGCCAACAAGGCGCTCGAGACCGAGCTGCGCGCGGTCTCGGACTACACCGACGATCGCGTGCTGCAGGCGGTCGCCGAGGTCGTGCGCGCGACCTTGCGGACCAACGCGTTCATCGTGTCCGAGGACGCCGCGCTCGCGTTCAAGATCGACGGTCAGCGGGTCAGCTTCGGCCCGCGGCCCAAGCCGCTGCGCGAGATCTGGGTGTTCCATCCGCAGATGGAGGGCGTGCACCTGCGTGGTGGTCGGGTCGCGCGTGGTGGCCTGCGCTTCTCCGATCGCCTCGACGACTTCCGGACCGAGATCCACGGCTTGATGGCCACGCAGATGGTCAAGAACGTGCTGATCGTGCCGGTCGGCGCGAAGGGTGGGTTCGTGCTGCGGCGCCCGCCTTCGGATCGCCGACGCCTGCGCGAGGCCGGCGACAGCTACTACCAGGTGTTCATCCGCGCGCTGCTCTCGGTCACCGACAATGTGGTCGAGGGCGAGGTCGTCACGCCCGAGGGCATCCTCCACACCGAGGGTCCCGATCCGTACTTGGTGGTCGCGGCCGACAAGGGCACCGCCCACCTGTCCGACACCGCCAACGCGATCAGCATGGAGCAGAGCTTCTGGCTCGACGACGCCTTCGCCTCGGGCGGCTCCAACGGCTACGACCACAAGGCCACCGGGATCACGGCGCGCGGCGCCTGGGAGGTGACCAAGCGCAGCTTCCGGGAGCTCGGCATCGATCCCGAGGTCGACACGATCACGGCGATCGGCGTCGGTGACATGAGCGGCGACGTGTTCGGCAACGGCCTCCTGCGCAGCCGCACGATCAAGCTGCTGGCCGCGTTCAACCACATGCACGTGTTCGTCGATCCCGATCCGGATCCGGCCCGCTCGTATGTCGAGCGCAAGCGGCTGTTCGACAAGCCCGGCTCGACCTGGGCCGACTACGATCCGGAGCTCATCTCGGAGGGCGGCGGCGTGTACCCGCGCGCGTCGAAGGAGGTGCCGATCTCGGCCCGCGCTCGCGCGATGCTGGGGCTGTCGGCCGAGCAGGTGATCAGCGGCGACGAGCTGATCCGTGCGGTCATGCGGCTCGAGGTCGATCTGTTCTGGATGGGCGGGATCGGGACCTACGTGAAGGCCCACGACGAGACCCACGCGCAGGTCGGCGACAAGACCAACGACAGCGTTCGGGTCAACGCCCGCGAGCTGCGGTGCAAGGTGTTCGCCGAGGGGGCCAACCTGTCGATCACCGATCGCGGCCGGGTCGAGCTCTCGCGCCGCGGCGGCATGGTCTACACCGCGTTCCTCGACAACTCGGGCGGCGTCGACACGTCTGACCACGAGGTCAACATCAAGATCCTGTTCGCGCCGCTGTTGGCCGCGCAGACCATCACTCGCGAGCAACGCAACGCGGTGCTGGTCGAGGTCGAGGACGAGGTCTGCGAGATGGTGCTGGCCAACAACCGCTCGCAGAGCCGGATGGTCAGCTACGACGTCCGGCGCTCGCGCTCGGACCTGTGGCGCTACGCGAGGACCCTGGAGATCCTGACGGCAGAGGTGCCCTTCGATCCCGACTCGTTCGCGATGCCGCACGAGGACGAGCTCAAGAACCGCAACCGTCGCGGCGAGGGCCTGTTCAAGTGCGAGGCCGCGGTGCTCGGCTCGCACGCGAAGATGCTCGCCTACCGCGAGCTGCTCGCCCAGGAGCCGCTGCCCGAGGCGCTGGCGCTGGGGCTCGCGCGCGACTACTTCCCGGCCCGGATCCGCGAGGTCGCGGGCGATCAGGCGGTCGCCAGCCACCTGCTGGTCCGCGAGCTGGCCACGACCATGGCGGTCAACCGCATCGT
>DATLLB010000184.1:0-10921 GCA_035538075.1 Enhygromyxa sp. | reverse complement strand
GACGATCGCACCGATCTCGAGGTCGCGATGCGCGACGGCATCGTGGTCGCGAGCTACGACTGCAACAGCTTTCGGGTGCTCGAGAACTGCAAGGCCGCGGGCGGCTACAAGTTCGCCGGCGTCAGCCGCAAGGAGGACGTGATCCAGATCGTCGGGCAGGACGAGCTGCACGCCAACTTCCCGCTCGGCGCGGCCAAGTTCGCGGCCGGGCTCGATCGCTCGTCGGCGATCGACGTCGCGCTGGTCACCGTCGGCAAGCACCGCGCGCTGACGGGCAAGCTCAGCCAGGTCGATCTCGAGGGCGACTGCGAGGGCGCCACCCACTTCGTGCGCTCGGCGGTCGTCGGAGCGTTCGCGGTCGGGACCGGCACGCGCGGGCATGCGGCCGCGGTCGCGGAGGTGTTCAAGCTCGGCGACGTCGGCGGCTCGAGCACCAGCGAGCAGCAGTCGCTCAACCGCGACGGCGATCTCGCGGCCTGTGGCGCCTCCAACCCGCTCGACGAGACGCCGCCGCCCCAGTGCCAGAGCCTGCTGCGCGTCGAGCTGGTCGCGTTGACCGAGAAGCCGGTCGAGGGCGAGGCGGCCAACGGCGAGGCGGACACGCTCGCCAACGTGTGCACGGTCGAGGGCTTCGTGTGGGACGGCCAGAAGTGCACGAAGGAGAGCAACGCCAAGGGCTTCCGCTGCAACCCGCAGGACGCCGCGGAGTGCAAGACCCAGTGCGATCTCGGCAACGCCGACTCCTGCTACAACCTCGCGGCGCTGACCTCGATGGGCAAGGCTGGCGGTCCGCCCGATGCCGCCGCTGCGTTGCCGCTGTACGCCAAGGCCTGCGACGGCGACAACCTCTCGGCGTGCTCGACCCTGGCGTTCCGGCTCGACTGGAAGACCGAGGGTGAGCGGGCCGTCGCGCTGCTGCAGAAGGCCTGCGACGGCGGCCGTGCCTACGACTGCCGCTCGCTCGGCACCGAGTTCGTCCGTGGCACCCGCATCGCCAAGGACAACGCGCGCGGCGAGAAGCTGCTGGCCGGCGCGTGCTCGGCCGGCGACGCCTTCGCCTGTGGTGACCTCGCGTCGTACTACTACGACAACAAGCAAGCGGCGCGCGGGCTCTCGGTGCTGGAGAAGGACTGCGAGGCCGGCAACGGCAACTCGTGCTCGAAGATGGGCGGCTGGCTGTCGCGCTGCGAGGACGGACGCGCGCCCGGCATGAGCCCGGTCGAGGTCAAGAGCTGCGAGAAATTCCCCGACACCAACGCCAACAAGGCCACGCTCGCGTACGAGTCGGCGTGCCGCAACAAGTTCTACGGCGCGTGCCGGGTCGCGGGTGATCGCCACGCGGCCGGCAAGGGCGTGACCGCGGACGCGGCCAAGGCCTTCGAGCTGTTCACGCTCGGCTGCCCCTACGGGCAGGGCTCATGCGAGGCGCTCGGTCGCAGCTACGAGAACGGCGAGGGCACGACCACCGATCTGACCAAGGCCTACGAGGCCTACGCGAAGGGCTGCGACACGGTCAACAAGGGCGACTGCTACGAAGCGGCGCGCGTGGCCAAGAAGCTCGGCAACGACACCGACTATCGTGCGCGGCTCGAGAAGGGCTGCTCGAAGAGCTCGCGTCGCTCGTGCGACGAGCTGACCAAGCTGCTCGAGAAGGAAAAGAAGACCGAGGACGCGAAGGCCATCTACCAGGACATCTGCACGCGCATGCGCGACAAGGCCTACTGCGACGCGTTCGTGAAGCTCGGCGGCGAGCTGCCGCCGGACTTCAAGCCCTTCAAGCCGCGCAGCGATCGCAAGCCGGATGATTTTTGAGCCTCGCGCTACGCCGATCGGCGGCGCTTGTCGTAGCGCTCGATCACCCAGTCGTTGGCTGCGGCCGCGACGGCGAGCGCGAGCCGATCACCGAAGGTGAGAGCGGCCACGCCCGAGCCATGGGCAGGGTCTTCCATGACTTCGGGCGTGGCCCGGCTTCCTGGGGGAGAAGCCGTGTGGGGAAGCAGTTTGGGTGGTTGGGACATCGCGCTCCTCCATGGTTCGACAGCTCTACGAATCGACAGCAGCTCGAGCGCGCGATCGTGGTCGGCCTCGGACTGCTCGGACGCGAGCATCAACACGGGCGCACGCGCGTGAACTCGTGATCGGACCAGAGCGAGCCCTCGCGATCGCAATCGGGATTGCGCCATTGTCCGCTTCGTCGTCCACCGAGCACGAAGTGTCGAGTGAACTGCCCTTCGGGTCAGGGTGTTTTCGTAACTGTGGCCACCAAGAATTTTGGACTCCAGTCTTATGGCTCGGACACTCACGGCTCGACCATCGTGCGCAACCCACACCGTTGTTGACCTTCGGTGCCACACTCCTAGCCGTCGAATTCACGCAATGCAGTGCCCAACCCTCAGCGACGTTCTGCCCACCGAGTCGGCCGAATCGGCTGGCGAGGCGACGTCGGATGATGGCATGGTGCTCACTTGGACACGACGGCTCGTCACCGCGGTTGGTCTGAGGGACAGTCGCACCGCCGACGGGGGCCGGCATGACACCCCCGAGGGTGTGTGGGACACTAACCGCCCCGGCGTCGACATGAGCTCACGCCCGATTGCGGTCGAATCCTCCTCGGGGGCGGAAGACTTTCCGTCCTCCGTCGACGTGGGCGCGACATCGGGTGACAGCGACGAAGCCGGGTCGAAGCTCGCCGACGCTCTGCGTGCGGGCGAGCCCTTCGCAGTAGGTAGGCTCTTCGACCTCTACGGCAAACACGTGGAGCGAGTGTTGGTCCGCACCATCGGCCGCGACGGCGAGATGGACGACATGGTGCAGGACGTGTTCTTGGGCGCCTATCGAAGTGGGCGCAACTACCAAGGCAACGACGCTCAGCTCAAGGCATGGGTCAGCCGCATCGCGGTCTTCACAGCCCGAGGATACCTGCGCAAGCGCAAGCGTAGGTGGTGGCTGCGATCTTCGGATCCGCAAGAGATCCCGGAGCAGCAATCCAACGAACCGAGCCCGCACACGCAGGAAGTCCTGCGCCGAACCTACCAGGCGCTGGACGGCATGGATCCTGATCTTCGGATCCCGCTGACGCTGCGCGAGCTCGAGTCGATGGAGCTGGCCGAGATCGCCGAGGCCTGCGACTGCTCGGTGTCGACGGTCAAGCGTCGACTCGCGCGCGCACGCAAGGTGTTCGAGCGGATCGCCAGGAAAGACCCAATCTTGCGCGATTGGTTGGAGGACGAGAACTAGTGGCCAACGCATCAGAACTACCCTCACGCCGCTCCGCGGCTGACGGCTTGTTTGCGGCCGTTCGAGAGGCGCAGGACCAGCACCTCCACCTCGCCGATCCCAACGAGCACGCCCGCGCCCGCGCCCGCCTGCTGCAGGTCGTCGATCGTGCCGAGGTGAAGGCCGTGGCGACGCCGGTCGCAGTGGGTCAGCGCGGCGCACCGCTGGGAGGTCTCGGGCGGAGCGTGGGTCGCTGGGGACTCGGTGGTCTGGCGGCCGCCGCCTGCGCCTTCGCAATCCTGCTCGCGCTGCCCGAGCGAAATGAGCGTGAGCTCGCCAGCGAAGTGCTCGAGTTTCAGCTCGACGGCGCGGCGCTCGAGAGCAACCAGTCGGTGCTCGCGGGCAACGAGTCGCGCCTGCTTGCGGTGTCCGACAGCACGCGCATCGAGCTGGCGCCGCACGGCTCGATGTACGTCGACGAGATCCGCTCGAACGGCGCGACCGTGGTGCTCGAGCATGGCGAGGTCGCGCTCGCGGTTCATCACGAAGACGACACCAGCTGGCGCGTGGCCGCCGGACCCTGGACCGTGCACGTGACCGGCACGCAGTTCATCGTCGCCTGGGAGCCGAGCGCGGAGCACTTCCGCGTGGCTGTCACCGAGGGCTCGGTGCGCGTCGAAGGTCCCGAAGGTGACGTCGCGCTGCTCGATGCCGGCGACGAGATGGTTCGTGCGCGTGGCAAGGCCACGCTCGAGCCCGAGACGCTCGGCGCGTCGGAGCTCGCGTCGCTCGAGCCCGAACTCGAGGAGCCCGAGACGCTCGAGCAGGCCGGCGCTCACCCGCCGTTCCCGATGAAGCCGAGCAAGTCGGGCGCGCGTCGGTGGGATCGCTACTTCGCCGATGCCGAGTATCAGGCCGCGTGGGATGCCCTCGCCGATCAGCCCGGTGGCATCCACGGCGAGGCCGAGCGCGTCGACGATGCCAAGACCATGCTCGACCTCGCCGACGTCGCGCGCTTCACCAAGCATGCGAGCGACACTCGCGTGCTGCTCGAGCGGCTGCGCGAGCGGTTCCCGGGCAGCAACGAGGCCGGCGAGGCTGCGTTCGTGCTCGGGCGCATCGCCGCCGACGGCGGCTCGCAGGCCAAGGCCGCGGTGTGGTTCGAGCGCTACCTCGACGAGCGCCCCAGCGGCTCGTTTGCCGGCGACGCGCTTGGCCGCCTGATCGACTGCTACGACGCGCTCGGGCAGGTCGCCGACGCCAAGACGGCCGCCAAGCGCTACCTCGCCAGCCATCCGAAGGGCCCGCACGCCGCCAAGGCCGAGAAGATCCTCGCGCGGTGAGTCCCCGCTTCGACGCCCCGATCCACGCCCCTGCGAAGCACTTCGCAGGGGCGTTGGTGCTCGCGCTCTCGCTCAGTCACGCGCCGATCGCCGAGGCTCGCCGCGCGCCGCCCGAGCTACCACCCGAGCTGCCGCCCGAGCTGCCGCCCGAGCTGCCCGCAGACGAGCGCGCGCCGGTCAGCGAGGTCGCGCCCGACGAAGTCGATGAGCGCGTGCTGATCCGCGTGGTGCCTGCCGACGATCAAGTCGGCGCACGACTGCGAGCGGAGCTCGGGCTGCTCGGCCTCACCGCCGTCTCGCTCGAGGTACCCGAGCAGGCGCCCACGCTCGGTCCCGATCTGCTCGACCAGCTCGCGGCCGGCAACGCCAGCGCGGCGATCGAGATCGTGATCGGCGAGCAGCGCATCGATCTGTGGGTGGCCGACGGCAACACGGGCAAGGCCCTCAACCGCCGCCTCGATCTGGTCCTCGATCCCGCGCAGGCCGATCCCCGCACGATCGCGATCTCGGCCGTCGAGCTGCTCCGTGCCTCGCGACTCGAGCTCGGCGACCCGATCGGCGACAACGGATCGAAGCCACCCGACGAGGGATCGCAGCAAGCGGACGAGAGCGAACGTCCGCCGCGCGACCTCCCGCTGCCGTCGCCGACCTCGGTCGGCTCGATCAGCCTCGCGCCGATGGTGGGCGGCAGCCCAGGCGGCTTCGGGGTCACCACCCACGTCGAGCTCGCCGGTCGCTGGGCGCCGCTCGATCGCTTCGCGCTGCGCTTCTCGCTGTGGATCCCGACGCTCGGCAACAGTATCGGGGTGAGCAACGGCTCCGTGCGGATGTTCATCGGCATGGCCTTCATCGAGCCGCAGCTGCGCCTGCCTGGCGGCGCCAAGTGGTTTCACCCCGAGCTCGGGCTCGGGCTCGGCGGTGCGGTGGTCGGCTTCGAGGGCAACGCCCGTGAAGGGCTGCGCAGCGCCACCGACGTGCTCGGCGGGTTCACGAGCTACGGGCACCTGGGCTTCGGCTTCGCCGTGGTGCCGCGCCTGTGGATCCGCCTCGATGGCTATCTCGGCGTGTTGCTGCCGCGTCCGCAGGTGAAGTCGACGTTGAACGAGACCGAGGCCACGTGGGGCGCACCTTATGGGACCGGCACGTTGGGCTTGGAGATCTGGCTGTGAGCGCCGAGCGAGTGCGCAGCACCACCGAGGCGACAGCGCAACACGGTGAGCTGTCGCGCACGTAGTCCGCACCTCACAAAATCACCGAAAAAATCCCATTCGGCGATGTGGCACGCGGTGGTCGGAGCGTGTCGCGCTCGTATACTGGGTGATCGAATGAACCGTCGGTTCTTCGCGCTGCTCCTCGCGTCTGCGGGCATGGGGTGCACGATCGACGTCCACGTGATCCTCGACGGCGGCGAGGATCTCGGCGACTCGGGCGAGTCCGAGCAGCCGACCGACGACGAGCAAGACGAGAGCGACGACAACGACGACGCCGTCCCCGATCTGCCCGACGATCCCGAGCCCGAGCCGCAGGCGCTCTGCCAAGTGCCGAGCGGCGAGCTCGACGGTCACCTGCCCTGCCTGCTCGATCCGCCGAGCGAGCTGATCGCCCCGACGATCGCGTGGACGTGGACCGGGCCCAACGGTGAGGACAGCGTGCTGACCACTCCGCTGGTCGCCAACCTCGACGACGACAACCGCGACGGCTTCGTCGATCTTTGTGACACGCCCGATCTGGTGATCGCCGCCGTCGATCTCCCGCCCGGCAAGACCGACGTGTGGCCCGAAGGTCACCTGCACGTGCTCGCCGGCGACGGCAGCCGCTCGTTCGCGATCGCCACGCCGATCGACGCGGCCGTCAATCCGGCGCTCGGCGATCTCGACGGCGACGGCATCGCGGAGATCGTCGCGACTCGGGCCGCCGCGCCGAACAGCCCCTACGCGATCGCCGAGCGGCAGCTGGTCGCGTTCACGGCCGCCGGCGAGCTGCTATGGAGCGGCGAGCACTGGCAGGCCGCGCGCGGTGGCGGGGCGATCGCGATCGCGGATCTCGACGGCGACGGCAGCCCCGAGATCCTCGCGCCCGAGTACGTGGCCACGGCCGAGGGCGCGATCGCATGGACGCTCGACGATCCGCCGCTCGCGTTCTCGATGCCGGTCGCCGTCGATCTCGAGCTCGACGGTCAGCTCGAGGTCCTGTTCGGCGGCTCAGCCTACGCCGCCGACGGCACGTGGTTGTTCACCGCGCCAGCGCTCCCGCACAACCGCGGCAGCGTTGCGGTCGCGAACTTCGACGACGATCCCTACCCCGAGCTCTACGTGCAGTTCGAGGGCGCGCACGGGATCTTCGAGCACGACGGCAGCTTCAAGGCCGAGTGCCCGACTGCGATGGTCGATGTCGCCGGCGTCGGTGGTTACCCGGTGGCGATTCACGACCTCGACGGCGACGGTCATGCCGAGCTGCTGTTTGGTCTTCAGGACAGCTTTCACGTGTTGACGGTCGAGGCCGAACACTGCTCGCTGCGCTGGTCGAAGAAGGTCGACACCAACGTCGGCTCATCGAGCGGCACCGTGTTCGATCTGCTCGGCGACGGCGCGGCCGAGGCCATCTATGCCGATCGCAGCCGCGTGCAGCTGTTCTCGAGTGAGGGCGAGCTAGTGTTCATGACCAGCCACAGCGCGCGCGAGAGCATCAGCAATCCGATCGTCGCCGACATCGATGGCGACGGCGCGGCAGAGATCGTGATCACCTCGAGCGAGCCGGTCGCCGACGACCTCGATCCCATCGCCGCGACCCCGACCCTTCTGGTGATCGGCAGCGGCAACGCTGACGGTCGCTTTGCCCCCGCCCGCCGGGTCTGGAATCAGCACACCTATCACCACAGCAACGTTCGCGAGGACGGCCGCGTGCCGGTCGAGGCGCCCCACTGGTTTTCGGAGAACAGCTTTCGGACCAATTCCCGCATCAAATCGGGTGATTTGTGCATCCCACCGACGCTCCAATCGCCGGGCTCGTGATCCACGCTCGCGCAGCATCTTGCGTCGCGGTACCATCGTGAGCGGGGTCTGGACACCCCGGGACTTTACAGATGCAAGTCGACCGACTAGTCACTTCGATCGCCGTCGCGCTTGGATGCGCCGCGACGATCACTTCGTGCACGGTCGACGTCCACGTAATCCTGCCGGGCCTCGGTACTGGTCTTGCCGACGACGAAGGCGAGTCACGAGGTGACAGCGAAGGCGAGACACAAGGTGACGGTGATGAGCTCGACGAGAGCGACGAGAGCGTCGATCCCTCGCTCGATCTCGGTGATGGTGAAGGTCTCGCGGAGCAGTCGTGCTTGGTCACGGATCACGACGCACCGCTGCCCTGCGATCTTGGTCCGACCTCCGACGTCATCGATCCGATCATCGCGTGGACCTGGACTGGACCGCTCGGTGAAGACAGCGTGTTGGTCACGCCGCTCGTCGCCAACCTCGACGACGACAACTTCGACGGCCTGATCAACCTCTGCGACACGCCCGACGTGGTCGTGCTCGCGGTCAATCTGCCGGCGAGCAAGTCCGATCCGATCCCGCCTGGACGTCTCTACATGATCGACGGCAGGCACGGCACGACCACGCGCGTGTTCGATCACCCGCTCGACGCGACCGTGACTCCGGCGATCGCCGACCTCGACGGTGACGGCGTGGCTGAGCTTATCGCGTTCGAGCGCGCCGCTCCGATCGACCCCGGCCAGATCGGCGAGCGCCGCGTCGTCGCGTTCACCAACGACGGCGAGCTGCTGTGGGCGAGCGACAATTTCGTGTGGTCCGAAGGCGGTGGTGCGATCGCGATCGCCGATCTCGACGCCGACGGCAGCCCCGAGATCCTCGCGCCGGAGCACGTGCTCACGGCCGACGGCGAGCTGCTCTGGGCGCCGCCCGAGCCTCCGCTGGCCAACTCGGTGCCAGTCGCCGTCGATCTCGATCTCGACGGCGACCTCGAGGTCTTGTTCGGCGGCAGCGTGTACGCGCACGACGGCGAGCTGCTCATCGAGCTCCAGCAACCCGGCGGACAGAAGAACAGCGGCATGGCGGCGATCGCCAACTTCGACGCCGACGAGTTCCCGGAGATCTACATCCAGAGCAACAAGCACCGCATCTTCGAGCACGACGGCACGCCCAAGGCCGAGTGCAACGGCGGCAACTCGCACCCGGTTGCGATCGATGATCTCGACGGCGACGGCCTCGCGGAGATCCTCAGCGCGCACGCGAGCTGGTTCCGCGCGCTGACGATCGTCGATGACGAGTGCGAGACGCTGTGGTCGCGCAAGCTCGAGGACCTCGATCCCACCGCCAGCGGCACCGCGTTCGACTTGCTCGCGGATGGTCGCGCCGAGGCCATCTACGCCGATCTCGAGCAGGTGCGCTTGTTCGATTACCAGGGCCAGGTGATCACCCAGATCCCCCGGACCGCTCGCTCCTCGGACGCCAACCCGGTCGTCGTCGACGCCGACAACGACGGCGCCGCCGAGCTGGTGCTGGTCGGCAGTGAGCCGATCGGCGGCGACGCCATCGCCGGTGAGCGGCCGAGCGTGCTGCTGATCCAGAACGTCGACGACGCCTTCGCACCGACGCGGCGCATCTGGAATCAGCACGCCTACCACGGCACCAACATTCGCGAAGATGCCCGCGTGCCGGCCGAACAGTCGCCACACTGGATGGACGCCAACGGCTTTCGGACCAACTCGACGCCGACCTATGTCGGCGCGCTCTGTCAGCCGCCAACCACCGAGTGAGCGCCCGCGCGAGTCCGCGTGGTAGAGTGCGCGCTCCAGCGAGCCGCACCGTGACCAACGCAATCATCTCGGGAACCGGTTTCTACGTGCCGCCACGCGTGGTGACCAACGACGATCTGATCCGCGAGTTCGGCATCGAGACCAGCGACGAGTGGATCCAGCAGCGGACCGGCATTCGCGAGCGACGCTTCGCAGACCAGGGGGTTGGCTCGGCCGACCTCGCGCTCGCGGCCACCACCATGGCGCTGGCCGACGCGGGCATCGAGGCCCGCGATCTCGACATGATCATCTTCGCCACGCTCTCGCCGGACCACTGCTTCCCGGGCTCGGGCGTGTACCTGCAAGACAAGCTGGGGCTGTGCGCGGGCGAGAAGCTCAAGTTCGTGCCGTGCCTCGACATCCGCAACCAGTGCTCGGGCTTCCTGTACGGCACCCAGGTCGCGACCGCGCTGATTCAGTCGGGGCAGTGCAAGCGCGTGCTGCTGGTCGGCGCCGAGACCCACTCGCACGCGCTCGACCTCAGCACCCGCGGGCGCCAGGTCGCCTCGCTGTTCGGTGATGGTGCCGGCGCGGCGATCTTCACCGCGACCGACGAGGACAAGGGTGTGCGCGGCGTGTGGCTCGGGGCCGACGGCTCCAACGCCGACGTGCTCGCCCAGCACGTCTGGGACATCGCTCGGTTCCCGTTCGTCGAGATCGACGAAGAGGGCTACGGCCGCATCCCGCCGACGCACCTGTTCGCGCAGATGGACGGCAAGACCGTGTTCAGGCACGCGGTCACCAAGATCGCCGGCGCGTTGATGCAGGCGCTGACGGAGACCAACACCAAGATCGAGGACATCGATCTGTTCGTGCTCCACCAGGCCAACATGCGGATCAACGAGTACGTGGCCAACAAGCTGCTCAAGGTGCCCGAGCACAAGGTCGTGCACAACATCGAGCGCTACGGCAACACGACCGCGGCCACCATTCCGATCCTGCTGGCCGAGTCGGTGCGCGACGGGACCTTGAAGCCGGGAATGAAGATCGCGCTCGCGGCGTTCGGCTCGGGGTTCACGTGGGGCTCGGCGATCATCGACTGGTAAAGCGCACACGCGTCGCGGCGCGACACATGATGCTCGTGACGCTGTCGATCGCTCCGCCTTCGTCACGGCACCTCGACGTTCCGCCCGACACCATCATCGAGCTCGACCGAGAGTTCGTGAATGGCTCGAGAATCGAGCTCGACTCGCTGACCGCAGTCCAGCTCGAGAACCTGGTTGTGCTCGCCAAGGTGTGGGGCTTTCTCAAGTACCACCACCCGCGTGTGACGAGCGGAGCGGTACAGTGGGACTTCGAGCTGTTCCGCGTACTGTCATCGGTGCTCGCGGCCAGCGACGCGAGCGAGCGTAACGCGGCGCTGCTGGGCTGGATCGAACAGCTCGGGGACGTGCCGCAGTGCGACCCATGTGCGAGCCCGCCGTCCGACGCTCACTTGCTGCCACCGATCGCGTGGATCCGCGACGAGCAGTTGCTCGGGGTCGAGCTCTCACGCGCGCTCCAGCACGTATGGGCGAATCGACCGACCGGCCAGCAGTTCTGGGTGAGG
>DATLLB010000183.1:0-4761 GCA_035538075.1 Enhygromyxa sp. | reverse complement strand
GAGTTCCTGGCCGAGTGGGTCGATCCCTCGGCCGAGCTCGACTATCTCGAGCGCGAGCGCATGCAGCACGAGCTGCTCGATCCGATCCTCGCGCAGATCGAGGATCACTTCGCCTACCGCGGGCCGGCGCGAGACTACTTCTTGCGGGCCGTGCACGAGCAGGTCGAGTTCTCGCGCGGGCCCAGTCGGCTGCACTACCTCGGCCGCTACTTTGCGTGGCAGGGCTACCTCGGGCGTCGGCGGCGGTCGGATCGCGAGCGGCGTGAGTACCTGCCGCTGCGCGAGGTCTGTCGCGCGCAGCGACGCGAGCGGATCGAGCGGATCGCCGCCGTGGCCGAGCTGCCGCTGGAGCACCCGGTGCTCGCGGCGATCGTCGAGACCCCGCGCGAGCGCTTCGTGCCCACCGATCAGATCAGCGAGAGCGTCCGCGACGTCGCGCTCGCGCTCGACGACAGCGGCGCGGCGACGATCAGCGCCATGCATGCCTACGCGCGCAGCTTCTCGCTGCTCGAGGTCGGGCCGGGCGATCGCGTGATCGATCTCGGTGCTGGGACCGGCTACGGCGCGGCGCTGCTGTCCGTGCTGGTCGGCGAGCACGGACGGGTGCAGGCGATCGAGCTCGATCCGGCGCTGGTCGAGGCCGGCCGGCAAAACCTCGCGGAGCTCGACGGCTGCACGCACGTCGAGCTCCGTTGTGCCGACGCGTGCGATCCGAGCAGCTGGAGCTTCGACGCGCGGGCGTTCACCAAGGTCACCGTCGGCTTCGCGCTGCACCAGCTGCCGAGCGCGTGGCTCGACGCGCTCGCTGCGGGACAGTGATCGTGGCGCCGCTGCGCGAGCCCAGCTCGGGCGAGCTTCGGCTCGCGCGCGCGATCCATCGCGGCGACGAGCTCGCGATCGAGTGGTTCGAGGCAGTCGCCTATGTGCCTGCGCGCCGGCCCACGCAGGTGATCCCCACGCCCGAGCGCTCGGCCGTCACGCGCCTGCCCGTGCTGCGCTGAGCCGATCGGCGCGGCTGGGTAGGTCGTTCGCGATCGCCTCGGCCTCGCCCGCGCCCACGTACCCACGCGCGACCGCTGCGGCGAGCAACGGCGAGAGCTCGAGCGACGCGAGCCACTCGCGATGGGCGTCACGCAGCTCCGACTCGGCGTTGCGCAGCTGATGAGCAAGCCCGGTCAGCGCCGCCCACTCGTCGGCGACGTAGTCACGCCCGCCGAAGCGCACGACCGCGTGCTCGTGAGCCGCGAGCACGGCCGGGCGCGCGGGCGTGCAGCCGTTCCAGTCTGCTGGCGCGCCGACCAGGATCTTCTGCGAGAGCGCGCGACCGTGCAGCCCCAGCGCCCAGACCAGCTCCACGCGTGCGTCCGCCAGACCCGGGCAGTGGCGATCGAGCCGCTCGATCCAAGCTCGCACGCTCGTGTCCGCATGCTCGAGCGTTGGCGCGAGCTCGGTCCACATTCGCATGAACCCGGGGGCCACGAGCGCGAGCGTGGCGTGCAGCAGCTCGGCGCCCGGCAGCTCGCGCAGACACGCGAGCAGCTCCGGCGCCGCGACCTCGCGGGCGCTCAGCTCCGCCAGCGATCGGCTCGCGCACGCCGAGAATTCTCGGATCCCCGCATGCAGCTCGCAGAAGCGATGCAGCGCGTCGTGCCGCGGGTCGCCATTCCACAGCTGGGCGAGCAAGCCTGCGTCGTGCAGCAACGAGCGCTGATCGTCGGTGTCGCAGCGCCCGGTCGCCCACGCGACATAGCGAGGATCGTACACATTGCCCGGCCCACGCAGCGGCGCATGGGCGAACGCATGAAAGACGAGCTGCGTGAACTCGTCGGCGATCATCGCTCGCTCAGCCGGATTCGGGCGCGACCTTCAAGCACGGCTTCGGTGCAGCCTTCTTCAAGCACGGCTGCGGCTTCGGCTCGGGCTTGGGCTCCGGGTCCTCGGGCGGTCGCGCGATCTTCAAGCACACCTGAGGAGGCACCATCTCGGGATCGTTCTCCGGCGACTCCAACACGATCGGCGGCGGATCGGTCGGCGGCGCCACGCTCAAGCACACCTGCGGCGCGTGATCCTTGGGATCTTCCTTGGCCGGCTGCTGCGTCTTGCCGTCTGGCTTCTCGTCGCCGTCCGTGCACGCGGCCGTGGTCGTCAGACCCGAGAGCGCGAGCGCGATGAACTGCCTGCGCCGAGCGAGGATCGCCGCGCGGTCGGAGTCCGGGGTGGGCTTGTTGCCTTCGTCGTCGTCACGCATGGCGCCAACTCTCTCAGTAGACCATCAAGCAGGGCCGGGGCGGCGGCTTCTTGAGGCACGGCTGCGGGGCGACCTTCAAGCAGACCTCCGGAGGCGTGGACTCGAGCGCTTCGCCGGTCTCACCGCTCACCTCACCACCGGTCTCGCCGGTCTCGCCAGTCTCGAGCGGCGCACCCGGATCCTCCACGATCGGCCCGCTCCCCGGCGGTTGCTCACTCTCGGGCTCGGGCACCTGAATGCTCAGGCACACCTCGGGCCCGGACGGCTTGCAGCCGGTGGTCGCGAGCCCCGAGATCGCGAGCGCGATGAAGCGACGACGTCGAGCGAGGATCGCCGCACGATCGAGATCTGCTTGCTCGGAGTCGTCCCCGGCCACGTCGCACCAAGCGTAACCTTTTTTAGTCCCCCGCGGCCGGGTCAGTGTGAGCCGCGGGCGTCGCTAACCTTCTCAGCGGGCAACGGGGCGATGCGGGCCTGCAGCCGCGGCCGGCCGTCGGCGGCGGTCGGATCGGTGTAGACCCACACGACCTCGTCGCCCAGCAGCGCCGCGCGGGCGAAGCCCCAGTCGCGGGCGGCCCCCAGCTCGGCGACGGCGTACGCAGACCCGAGCCGACCATCGACGCCGAGCCTGCGAGTCAGCAGCGCAGCGAGCCCGGGGTTGGCGGGATCGAGCTCGAGCCAGGAGATCAGCACGTCGCCGTCGGGCAGCGCGAGCAGATCGACGCGACCGCCCGGCAGCCCGAGATCGAACCGCTGCGGGGCCGCGAAGGCGTCGAGCGAGTCGGCGCTGGCGATCAAGGTGGCGCTCCGATCCTCGGCTCCGGTGAACCACGCGACGTGGGCCCGAGCACCCGCGACCGCGACCGCTGGACCGTTGACCGGGCAGCCGGCGAGCGTCCATCCGTCGGCGGCCACTTGGGTCGGCGCGAGGCCGGGGCCGGCCACGAAGGTGTCGCGGATCTCGGTGTCGCTGCGATCGCGATACGCCGCGAACGCGAGCTCGCCGAGCAACCCGACGCCGAGCTTGCAGCACTCGCAAGTGCGCTCGTCGAGCACCACCGAGGGCCCTTGCTGCTGACCGTCGTCGTCGATCGCCACGCTGCGCAGCTGCATGGTCCCCTGTCCGCCGCGACCGAGCTCGCGGCCGTCCAAATAAAACAGCCGCAGCCCGGCCGCAGTCGTGACGAACCCGGCGAAGCCCGACTCGAGCCCGCGGCGCACGTCGTCGGGGCTCCACGCCGGTCCGAAGCTGCCGTCGTCGAGCGCAGCCGCGAGCCGCAGACCACGGCCGGCGCCGGGATCGTCGGTGTGATGCTCCGGCCACGCCACGACCGTGCGACCCGACGCGGTCTCGCCCACCGCTGGCACATCGGCCCAGTCGATCACCACGCGCGAGCTCGCAGTGACGACCTGCACATCACTCCACTCGTCGGCCGCGTTCGGCAGGCTCGCTAGAGCGGCGATTGACAGAGTCGGCTCACCCACGTCGCTCATCCACACGAGCTGGATGCCCTCGGCGCCGACGCTCAGGCCTGGCGACGAGCCGATCGGATCGGGCAGCGCCAGCGTGCGCACGCTCGGTAGCGGCGGCGCGCTGCGAAGGCCGGGGCGCTCGCCGGACTGGGCCGCTTGGCTCGGCGGAGCCTCGTTCGCCGAGGACTGATCGCGGCAGCCGAGCGTGAGCCCGAGGCCGAGGAGGAGCGCGCAGACGCGGAGCACGGCCGAGCATAAACAGGCGCCCCGCTCCGCGCCAGCTCCGCATAGCTCGCCGATGCTCGGGTTCTGCTCGCCAATTCGACCAACCCGACGCGAGCACTGGCCGCGGCGGCAAACTAGAATCATGTTCTAGAAATGAGTTCCGGAACGACAAGCACCGGGGTGAAGATGCACGAGGTGGTGATCCCTGCCCGCGACGGCCTCCCGCTCGCCGGCAAGGTCTACGGGGAAGGCCGCTCGGCGGTGGTGATCGTCGGAGCGATGGGCGTGCCGCAGCGCTTCTATCGACGCTTCGCCGAGTGGCTGGCCGACAACGGCCTGCGCGTGGTGAGCTTCGACTGGCGCGGGCTCGGGGAGTCGGCGCTGCCGAGCGGGGCGCCGGTCAGCATGGCGATCTGGGCCGAGCAGGATCTCGAGGGCGTGCTCGACTGGGTGCGCACGCGCCTGGGCGCCGAGCGGATCGCGGTGGTCGGGCACAGCATGGGCGGGCAGCTGCTCCCGCTCACCGACGCGTCGACCGAGGTCACCGCCGCCTACCTCGTGGCCTCGCAGAGCGGCTACTGGGGGCACTGGTCGGGTCTCTCGCGGGCGCGCATGCTGGCGATCTGGCACGTGCTGATGCCGCTCAGCACTCGCGTGTTCGGCAAGCTCCCGTCGCAGCTGCTCGGCGGTGGCCAAGACGTGCCCGCCGGCGCCGCCGATCAATGGGCCCGCTGGGGCCGACACCCCGACTACGTGCTCAGCCACCGCGCCGACGTGCGCGAGCGCTTCGCCCGGCTGACGCTGCCGATCTGCAT
>DATLLB010000182.1:0-4806 GCA_035538075.1 Enhygromyxa sp. | reverse complement strand
GTTCAATAGCTTCGCGAACAGCATGTTGAGCCCGCCCGCGCCCGGCGGACGCGGCACCGAGGTGCACGCCGACATCCGCTACACCGCGCGCGCGGGCGGGCTCAACATGCTGTTCGCGAAGCTATTGAACATTGCACCCGGACAGCAGGCGAAGGCCGATCTGCGCCGACTCAGGCAGCTGCTCGAGGCCGGCGAGATCGTCCACTCCGACGCCAGCATTCACCGGCTGATGCACGCCGCACAACCACCGACCGACGAATTCGTGGAAGCGCGAGCGACCGAGGAGGCTGCGTGATGAAGGCGCTATGTTGGCAAGGCAAGAAGAAGGTGCGGGTCGAGACGGTCCCGGATCCCAAGCTGCTCAACGCCCGCGACGCGATCGTGCGGGTCACCTCGACGGCCATCTGCGGCTCCGATCTGCACCTCTACAACGGCTTCATCCCGACCATGGAGCGCGGCGACGTGCTCGGCCACGAGTTCATGGGCGAGGTCGTCGAGGTCGGGCCGGAGGTGCAAAACCTCGCCGTCGGCGATCGCGTGGTCGTGCCATTTCCGATCGCCTGTGGGGCGTGCGAGATGTGCCGGATGGAGCTCTACGCCGCGTGCCAGAACAGCAACCCCAACGCCTGGATGGCCGAGAAGCTATGGGGGCACTCGCCCGCGGGCATCTATGGCTATTCGCACTTGCTCGGCGGCTTCGCAGGCGGCCAGGCCGAGTATGTGCGGGTCCCGTTCGCCGACATCGGGCCGCTGAAGGTCCCCGCGTGGTTGGGCGACGAGCAGGTGCTGTTCTTGTCCGACATCCTGCCGACCGGCTACATGGGCGCCGAAATGTGCAACATCCAGCCAGGCCAAGTGGTCGCGGTCTGGGGCGCAGGGCCGGTCGGACAATTTGCGATCGCCAGCGCGCGAATGTTGGGCGCCGAGCGGATCATCGCGATCGATCGCCATCCGTTCCGCTTGCGCATGGCGCAGATGCGGGCGGGCGCGACCGACGTCATCAACTACGAACAGGATGATGTCCACGAGGCGCTGGCCGAGCTCACCGGCGGGCGTGGCCCGGACGCGTGCATCGACGCGGTCGGGATGGAGGCCCACGGCCACGGGCTCAGCTATGCGTACGACCGCACCAAGCAGGCGCTGCGGCTCGAGACCGATCGGCCGCTGGTCCTGCGCGACGCCATTCGGGCGTGCCGCAACGGTGGCGTGGTCTCGGTGATCGGCGTCTATGGCGGGTTCATCGACAAATTCCCGATCGGCGCCGTGTTGAATCGCGGCCTGACCATTCGCGCGGGGCAGTGTCACGTGCATCGCTACCTGCGGCCGCTGCTCGAGCGGATCGAGCGAGGCGACATCGACCCGAGCTTCGTGATCACCCACCGCATGACGCTCGACGACGCGCCAAGCGGATACGACACATTCTTGAACAAGCGTGACGAATGCATGAAGGTGGTGCTCGAGGCGCATTGATCAAAACCGGATCTCGAGCCCCAGCGCGCCGCGAAAGCCCACGGGCGTGATCGAGGCCAGTGTCTGGTCGCCGATCCGGAAGCGGCCGCGCACCAGCGAGACCAGCACGGCCGCTTCGACCGTGAGCGCGACGCGATCGTGCAACAGCCAGCGCAAGCCCTGGCCGAGCACGATCGCGGCCCAGGGTTGGCTCGCGCTCGAGATGTTGGTCGTGGGTGGGAGCCCGCGAGCGAACACTTGGCCCGCCTCGATGCCGGGGCACGAAGGCAGCTCGATCGGACCGAGGCGAGGCACCACGCAGCCGCGAGTGCCCAGCCACCACGCTTGCACGCGGCCGCGACGGCCGTCGTCGAGCGTCAGCGCGCGAGGGATCGACCAGCCGCCTTCGAGCTGCCAGCGCCAGCGGTTTGCGAACATCGCGAAGCTGCCAGCCAGGCCACCAAAGCCGACCGTCGCCGGGCCCCACGCGCCGGTTCCGAACAGGCCGACGCCGAGCTGGAATGTGCGAGGTGGCAGCGGCTCCGGATTGTCTGCGACGAATGCAGCGGACGAATTGCTGGCGAGCGCTTCGGGCTCGGCAGGCGCTGGCGTGGGCGGGTTGATGCGAGCGGGTTGGGGTTCGACCGACGCGGCTTCGGCAGCCTCGCGCTGCTGGGTGACGTGGCGAGCGACGAGCACCGGATCGAGCGCGACCGCGGTGATCAACGCGGTCGCCTCGGCGAGCTCGACACAGGCCGGGGCGGAGAAGCGTCGCTCGCTCGTGCCGTCGCGGCCGCTCATTCGCACGGTGGCAGCCCAGTCTTGGCCCTCGATCGCGACGCTCACGCTCACACGTAGATCGGCCCGACTCGGCGACGGTGGTGGCTGCTCGAGCTCGGGCAGATAGCTGCGCACCGACGCAATCACATCGGCCCGGCTCGGGCATTCGGGTGGTGCGTCCCACTCGAATGCCCAGAGCACCGGCTCACCAGGTCGCTGGATTTGCGGGGCCTCGGGCTGGGTGGAGCCGAGCACGAGGCCGAGCAGCAGCAGCGACATGCTGCGATGATAGCAGCGAAATCAGTCGAGCTCACACATTGCGCCGGGCGTCGTGCTGTGCTCGCCGTTGCAAGCCGCACCCAAGTTCGGATACAGCATGCCCTGCTCGACATCGACGTAGGGCTCATTGAACGGGTCGAACGCGAAAGGGCATAGATCGCAGGCGTCGCCGATGCCGTCGAAGTCGTGATCGACGATCGGCAGCAGGCACGCCTTGGCTGCCAGCGCGAGCAGATCTCCGCCGACGTCGTCGAGCGTCAATTGCGTACCTGCGACGCCGCAGCCGGGTGGAAGATCGACGAATCCCGGCAGCGCGGCCACGGAGCCGGGGAGCTGTCGGCAGATCCCGGCCTCCTGATCGTCGCTCGAGCACACCCGGCGAATTGGAATGCCGTTGGGATCATGCAGGACATCGTCACCCGGGTAGGTCGTCACGCAACATTGGCCGCCGGCCGAGAGATCGTAGAAACCCGTTCGCCGCGCGTCCGCCCGGTCCATGCAGGCCTGGTTGCTCTCGCAGACCGATCCGACGAAGTCGCCGTCCTCGTCGTCGAGCAGCATGCCTGTGTCGGTGATCTGCGCTTGGTTGGGGATGTTCGGGCAAGTATCGCAGAGGTCGCCAACGCTGTCCTCGTCGATGTCGCGGTGATTGCAGTGGGTCCCCCCGTCGTTGGCGGGTGTGTCGGAGCAGTGGTATCCATTCCTTGCGCCGCTGTTGCAGTCGGTGTCGCTGTCGCACGAGAGTCGCTCGTCTTCGGGGATCGCCAAGCGCGGGCACGCGTCCTCGAAGTTGTTGATGCCGTCCTGGTCGAAGTCGTCGCTGGGCCCGAAGCCGACCGGGCCTGCGGCCGATGGTCCGTTCAGGCCGAGGCAGGCGTCGCCGATCCCGTCGAGATCCGCGTCGGACTGGCAGTTCTGCACGTCGCCGTCATCGATGTCGGCCCCGTACGGCGCTGGATTGTCGAGGCCGTAGCTGTGGCAGTTGGCCACTGCCACGCAGTTGTCACAGACATCGCCGATGCCGTCCTGATCGAAGTCGCTGTCGTTCGGGACGTTGCGAACCCACAGGCGCGGGTCATCGATCGCCAGGCCCTCATTGTAGTGCTCGGCGGTTCGTTTGCAGCGATCGCACGCGTTGCCGAGGCCGTCCTTGTCGCTGTCGCTGGTATTGGACTCGCTGGCGACGAGCGGACAAAGATCCCAGACATCGCCGTAGTCGTCGTTGTCTTGATCGAGTTGGTCCGGGTTGTGGTGCTTGACAGCATTGTCACAACTCAGACCTAAGCCGTCGCAATCCGGATCCTGCTGTGGAGGTGGATCGGTGCAGGGATCGCCGGAATCCTCGCCGGTCTCGGGGTCCTCCTCGCCGGTGTCAGGGTCCTCCTCGCCGGTGTCAGGGTCCTCCTCGCCGGTGTCAGGGTCCTCCTCGCTGGTATCGTCGTCGCTGGTATCACCCTCGGCAGCCTCGTCGTCGCCGACTTGCTTGTCCGACAGCACGCAGGCGCCGAGATTGAACACGATGAAGCTGGCCGAGATCAGTGCGGTGCGTTTCATGTCACTTGATCAATCCCCAACAATCGCGTGATCCGTCCCGGCTTCATCGCAACTCGCGAGCACCCGGGCACGCAGCGGCGAATTGCCGTGCTGCTCGAGGAATTGCGATCGGGCCTCGTCCGCGGCCGCACGCCGACCGAGCCGGCAGAGCAACTCTACGCGCATGGCCTCGCGCTCGGGCGCGAGTGAGCCCGTGGGGAAGCGCTGGCGGTGCATCTCGAGCTTGGCGAGCGATGCCTCGGGATCGTCGGCACGCAGTTGTTTGGCCGCACGCACGAGCTCGAGCTCGGCCGCGAGCGTGGAGTCGGGCTTGGTCGCTTGGTTGTGCGCGGGCGCAGACTGCTGACGATTTGCAGGGTCCTCGCTCGGCGCTACGGCGGCAGCGGACTCGGAAAGCGCGGCCTCGGCAACCGCTTCGCGGACCTCCACCGCCGCCACCGGTTGCGGCGCAGCGTCGCTCGGCAGCGTGCGCGTGGGTGCAGGCTCGTCGCGCATCGATCCGACCGCCATCGCGCCGAGCTTGATCATCAACACCCCCGCAGCGGCGAGCCCGAGCGTGGTCCCGACCACCTTGGCCGCCCACGCGAGCTGACTGCTGGCGATCGCACCCCCATCGATCGGGATCGACTCGCCGCCCCCGAGCTCGGGCTCGCCCGGATCGCTCGGTCCTTGCGGACCGCCGAGGCGCGTCCGCAATCCAGCCAGGACCTCGGCGCGCGCGGACGCGGGCGGCCCCTCGCGGGC